>NZ_ALKG01000116.1 GCF_000286455.1 Selenomonas sp. FOBRC6 | reverse complement strand
TGATATTGTCAAGAACAGTTGACAAATTTCTCACAAGGGAATGAACGCTTAAGTAGCTGCGGCAATAGAGTCATAGAACTGACGCCGCTTCACCATCGGAGGAAGCCCCCCGTTTGTTGAACAAATCCGACGGTTGTTCCAATAGCTCATGAAGTATCGCCAAACCAGTACCTTCAACTCTTCGATTGTCATCTTCTTTGTGTCATAGCGTCCATAGAGCAGCTCGGACTTCATGCGCGCCCACATACTCTCACAGCGCGCATTGTCATGACAGCGTCCACCGGCACTGTTCATGCTTTGACGAATCCCATAGGTATGAATTGCCTCCCGATACAGCTGACTCGTATACTGGCTGCCGCGATCCGAGTGCAGGATTGCTCCCCTGAGCTTTGGGTAGGAGAGCATAGCGTTATCCAGCATCCTTACGCATAGAGAAGCCTTCATGTTCGTGTCCATAGACAGTCCGAGCACGCTGGCATCATAACAGTCAAAGAGTGCTGAAATGTAGAGTTTTCCGTCATACGCCGGAATCTTTGTCATGTCAGTGACACACTTGGAAAGAGGTGTGTCGGCAGTAAAATCGCGCCCCATGAGATCCTCTGACATCTGTGCCTTATGATCTGTTTTGGTGATACCGTTCGGTCTATGATTGGGGCGATGACTTAAGCCAATCTCTTCCATAACACGGTAAACAGTTCGTTCACTCGGAATACGGACGCCTTCCGGCTGTTTGATCTTGAGTGCCTGATACATGCGGATTCTTCCGTAGGTGTCGTTGCATTCGTCCTCTGCATGAATCTGCATCATGGCGTCGGCAAGTTCCTGATATTTCCATGGGCGGTCTTTGCTCGTCAAATACTGATAAAATCCCTGTCTCGTGACATGGAGCATCTTGCAGCAGAAGCTGATATTTCCTTTGAGGGCGCCATCTGAGGTCTTGAACGCAATCAACTTCATGCGTTCGTTTTTGTTGACTTCAGACGGCTCGCGGCGAAAAAAGCGCTTGCTTCCTCCAGAAAGTCATTCTCTTTCTTTAGCCGTCGAATTTCCTTCTCCTGTGCTTTGAGTTGTGCACGAAGCTGTACGAGTTCCTCGTGCAGACTTAGGGCACTCTGCGGTGTTTGCGTGCCACACCCAAGATCCAAATATCCAAGCCGATGAGCACGCATCCATGTATACATTGTGTTCTTGGAAATTCCCAGCTCTTTGGCGGCTTTCGCCTGACCGATTTCCTGCGCCAGCTTGATTGCCTGCACCTTAAATTCGTGATCGTATTGTCTGTTTGTTGCCATTTTGATCTCTCCTTCTCCTCTTTGACTTTATCTAAAATCCTTGCAGAGAAGTTGTCAACTTTATTTATACAACATCAT
>NZ_ALKG01000115.1 GCF_000286455.1 Selenomonas sp. FOBRC6 | reverse complement strand
TGTCGTGGTCAAGCGTTTTTGTAACACGAGTGTCCTAAACTTATGTTGAATACCTCGCTTCGAATGGCGTACGATAGCCGTTATAAGAATGCGGTCGTACATGGTTGTATATGGTATAAGCAAAATGCTCCACTGCGCGATAGAGAGATTCCTCATCTCGATACTCATGAAGATAAATTTCTTCGTTCTTCAGCGTATTGAAATAGCGCTCCATAGGGGCGTTATCATACGGGCATCCAGCCTTGCTCATGCTTTGCGTCAGATTGTGTTCCTCGCAAAAATCAGTGAACGCCTTCGATGTGTACGGGCTGCCCTGATCGCTATGAAGAATCAGACCGTTGCTTCTCTTTCGTTGACTGCTGAGTGCTTTGCCAAGCGTTCGGATTGCTAAATCGCTCGTCATACGACGATCTGTCAAGCTTGCAACAACGCTGCGATCATACAGATCAATAATCGTACAGTTGTATCGGACATCGCCTCCTTTGAGAAATAAATAGGTGAAATCTGTTGCCCATTTCTGATTGATTTGTGTTGCCGTAAAATCTTGCTTGAGCAGATTCTCAAACTTCTTATGCTCTATGCCACCTTGATATCTCGGAGCTTTTTGCCGCACAATAGAGCGCAATCCCAGTTCTGTGTTCATGTACTTATGAACCGTCAGGGCAGAAAGCTCGATGCCTTTGCGCGCCAGATCAACCTGCATTCTGCGGTACCCGGCAACGCCATTGGTTTCATGGTATAGGGCTTGAATTTGACGCAGGATGTTCTGTTTTCGGGCATCTTCTTTTGCCCGCCTGTGCTTTCGGTAGTTGTAATAAGCATTCGGATAAATTCCAAAACGCCGCAGCAACCACCGGACGCCGAACAGATTCCGATGTTCATCAATGAATCGATATACCTCTAGTCGATTCCCTTTGCGAAGAATGCCGCTGCTTTTTTTAGGAAAAGGTTTTCTTTGCGTGCATCTGCGAGTTCTTCGCGCAAGCGACGATTCTCCTTCATAAGCTCCAGATCGTTCCGGGCAGTCAGGTTCTTTGAGGCGTTTTGTTGGCATTCTTCGCTGAATTCTTT
>NZ_ALKG01000114.1 GCF_000286455.1 Selenomonas sp. FOBRC6 | reverse complement strand
ACATTCCGCACAAAAAAGAGATTCCATTCGTCTTATTCGGCGTTTGGAATCTCTTTTAATTTGCAAAGAATCATTGGGCAACTATCCTATCCTGTGTTGTTATGAAGCATAGGAGGGAAGGTCGTTGTTTGCAAAGACCTATGTCAGCCATCACGTGCACTGCCCTGTACTGCCGGCAAAATAATGAGTTCCTCATCTGTCCTCAAATACTCTCTAATAAAAAACTGTTAAGATAATATAAAAAAGAATAAAAGAACGAGAGGAATATGATCATCAAGCGGGAGTACCAAATCAGACGCTGTGGCGGCGCTGAATTATAGACTAAGAATGGACTGCCTTGCAAAGCGAAAACGACGTTGCATGGAAGTCCTCAAAATGATTGAAAGCGTAGGAAAGAGATTGCCTGCGCTTTTGTTGTACATGCTGCGTTTATCGACGCTTCACTGATGTACTGCTCGTTGTAGGAGGACAAGTAATATGAGAAGGAAATCGTTTGCGTTCATCATAAGTTTGACCCTCATCTCAGGAATATTTGCGGGATGCAGCCTATGGGGGGAGGAGAACGGCGGCACAGGCATTCTCAGTACCCTGACCGAAGAGGAAGGTCAGATAGGAAAAGGGGTTAATGGCGATGTTCCGGCGCCGGATTACAGCTATGAGGGAATTGTAGACGGTGCAGTAGGACTGTATCCATCTCCTCATCAAGATCGTCGTTATTCCGTGAAGGAATGGACGGCGATCAAAGATGAATGGAAAAAGAATATGCAGGCGGAGGTTGATAAGATAGAAAAGCCTTTGGGTGCAGATGCGACCGATGAGGATATTGATCGTTTCTTCAATCAGATGCTTTATATCGCGGCATCCGATTACGCGCCGATCGAGGAGATCAATCGCTTCGGTTATGTGGTTTTCAAAAAGGATATGGCGGATCCCTTTACGAAGGAAGGCGTTGCGGAAAATCGGCCGATCCACGTGGAAATTGTGCTGGATGCGTCAGGGTCTATGGCAAAAGAGATTGGCGGTCAGACCATGATGGATATTGCGAAAACCTCGATTGCTGAGGTTCTGAATCGCCTACCGAAAAATGCAAAGGTGGGGCTTCGCGTGTTTGGCCACTTGGGAAACAACACGGATTCCGGAAGGGAGGAGTCCTGCGCCGCCAATGAGCTGATCTATCCCATCGAGACGCTGAATGTGGAGGGGATTCGCACTGCATTGGCTCCCGTTGAACCGACCGGATGGACGTCGATCGCGGATTCCATTAAAAACGGCGGGGACGATCTGAGTCAGCTCAAGGATGAGAATGCCCTGAATATTTTATATATTATCACTGACGGGATTGAAACCTGTGGGGGCGATCCGGTGGATGCGGCGCGTGAACTGCAAAGCAATGGAATCGATATCATTCTGGGGATCATTGGGTTTAACGTAAACGCCACGCAAGATGCCTTGCTGAAAAAAATTGCGGAGGCAGGGAAGGGGTATTACGCCAATGCCGGCGATGCGGGGACCCTGACGGCAGAGTTATACACCATCAACGACCGCGTCAACAATCTCTATCAGTGGGAGCCGTTGACACAAACCGTGTATCTGAATATCGTGAAAAGCCACAAGTCCGGCCTTTTGTATAATAAATTTGCAGTTTCTGGAACGTACGGTGATGAATATTCGGGGCTGAATGCGGCGATTACGTATGCACACAGCAAGGGCATGATTTCGGATGAGAACGGCGTCTACAAAAAGCTGAAAGAGAAGGCTGCCGACAGGAGGGATACGATTAAGAGGGTTTTGGAGGAGGAGTATAAGAAACGAGAAAGAGAGTCGGAACAATATTTGGCTGCTTTGAACGCCCGCATGAGAGAAGAAGTGGCGGTTGTAAAAACGACCAGTCGTGTCGACCCGTTCAGTGATTATTATGTAAACACCAGCGGCGTAGGAGGCAGTATAGAGGACGCGCGGAAGGATGGAGAAACATTGAACGCGGAGCGGGAAGAACGCATGAAAAAATGAGGAAAAAGAGGACATTCGCAGCGGGTCTTCTTGCAGGCATTCTGTTGATCGTACTAACGGGCTGCATGGGTACGTATTCGGATCAGAAAGAATCAGATGATGAAGCAGCGAAGCGTGGGGCATCTGCGGATACAGCGGGCGCGTTTGCCGCAGACTTTACCCTGCGGGATCAATATGGCGTGGCACATCGCTTTTCTGATTATCGGGGACACTCGGTACTGCTGGTGTTTTGGGCGACATGGTGTCCGGATTGTATGGAGGAGCTGCCGGACATCGAAGAACTTTACCGCACATATCAGCAGACAGAAGGGGATATGATTATTTTGGGCGTGAACACGCCGAATCGGGAGCCGGAGACGGATGTCGATGGAATTACCGCCTTTATGGAGAAAAATAACTATACGTTTCCCACGCTGATGGATGAAGACGGACGGGTTTTTGACGCCTATCAAATCCGAACTTATCCAACAGTGTATTTCATCGGATCGGATGGCAGAATAAAAAACTGTGTCAAGGAAGTCATACACCTTGAAGAGATGAAGAGACGTATGAAGCAGCCTTAGGAAGTAATCATAACCACCCGTTAAACGGGTGGTGGAATAATACCGGCCAGCGTCGAAAGGCGCTGGCTTTTAGTTTGTTCAAGCCTTATTGCTCTTGCCTCGTCACTATCCTTAAAAGGGGCGTGGAAAACACAGCGGCGTGAGCATCTTTGCGAACAAGGTTAAATTCGGCTGCTGCGGCGGTTGGTACGGTGCGAAGGTCTGGCACTCGACGGACAAGTACCGCAGAGTTATCTACCGATGCAACAAGAAATATGCCCACAAGGGGAAACCGTGCAACACAAGGCATCTGACGGAGGAAGAAATCAAACAGATTTTCGTCAAGGCTCTGAACTCCTTGGTGGAAGTCAAAGAGAAGGTGATTGTGGAACTCCAATCCCTGATTGACGACGTTTGCCAAACGGTGGAGCTAACGGAGGAACGGGATAAAGTAGAGCAGGAACTCGGCGTTTTGGCAGAACGGCTTGAAACCCTGATTCGCGAGAATGCACGGGTGGCACAGGATCAGACGGCATATCTGAAACAGGAAAATGAGATTCGCGCACTCTATGTGGAAAAGCAGGGGCATTTGGAAAAGTTGGATGAGCAAATTTCCGAGACAGACGGCAAGAGAAAGACCTTGGAGAGCATGATTCAAGTGGTATATGGTATCAACGGGGAACAAGTCGAGTTTGACGAGGAGCTATGGAGTGGACTCCTCGAGCACATTGTGGTTAAGGAGGGCGAAGCGGCAGTCGTTGTTTTCAAGGGCGGGATTGAGATTGCGGTTGATGGATGAAGATATAAATTCAAGAGATCACCTTTCACGCAAAAGATTCCATTTACCAGAAGTAGCCTCGCAACAGACGCAGCAAAAAGGACGACCTTTCAGTCGCCCTAAGAAAGATGCCCTTCAATCATCGGTATGGGGCAGCAACACTCAAATCGTCACCGTTCCACTGTGTTCCATATCGACGGTCACTGTCGCAGTGGGAAATGTGATCTCGTAGACAATGAGTGCGTCACCGACCGCAGCAATTGTTTTGTCGTAGCCCGGAATCTTTGCTGTGAATGTATCGGCGAGGTCGAAGATACTGCGCTTGCTCTTCGCGGCAGTGCCGACGGCACGGACGTGTGCCGTTCCCCCGTCATGAGGGATCGTGGTGAACGAAACTGTATGGTTTGCGTCGATTTCACCAACCTTTGCATTGTCTGGAAAGGTTGCGAAGTAGACGAGCTTTTTCTCCTCTGCATAGACAAAATTCACAATGCGCACATGGGGCGTATTGTCCACCGATGTTGCAAGTGCGAGATCTTGATGTGCTGCCATCAGGCGCAGAAATTCGTTACTCATGTTCATATCCATACTCCTTTTCTTTGTGTAATAGTTGTAGTATAGTATAAAAAGGTGTCAATTTGCGGCACCTTTATGGAGGATGCGTATGAATAAATCCGAGCGTCTGAACGATATGATACGTTATCTTTCGGGAAAGAACTCTTTCCGACTGCGTGATCTGATGGAGCGATACAGTATTTCGCGCAGCTCCGCTCTGCGCGATGTGCGTGCACTTGAGGAGTTGGGACTGCCAATTTTCACACGCGTAGGACGCGGCGGGTCATATGGGATTCTACCGAATTATCTACTTACGCCGATCCTTTTTACAGTAGATGAAATGTATGCGCTCTACGTTGCTATGCGTATGCTCGACTCATATCAGACCACACCGTTTCATCTGGATGTGGTGCGTCTGCGGGAGAAATTTGAGGAGTGCACCCCTCTCCACAGGACATCCCTGCAGCGTATCGCGGATATTTTACGCCTTGATGTAACGAAGCACGCGAATGAGAGTGCATGTTTGCGGGATATTTTACAGTTTGCTGTAAAGGAGCAGCCCTGCGTGATTTATTATCAAAAGAAAGAACTGCGCCGCTATACAGTGCAGTTCTTCGAGATTCGCGCAGCGTATGGGCAGTGGTATGGGACGGCACACGATTTCGAGATGGGGAAGGCGCGTGTCTTTCGGTGTGACCGCATCACTGCGGTGGAGGAGTGTATGGATGTGGCGGGGATGCCTCTCTCGTCCTTTGCACGCTCCTCAGAGGAACTTTATCGCCGTGCAGATGCTCTCTCCTTTGTTGTCGAAATTACAGCAAAAGGACGAGATTTTT
>NZ_ALKG01000113.1 GCF_000286455.1 Selenomonas sp. FOBRC6 | reverse complement strand
CAATCGTCACGGCGTGGATGCGCCGCGCGAGGCGTGCGACCTTCTTGCCGAAGATGCCGAGCACGAGGAAGATCGTCATGGTCTGGATGACCGCCATGTAGATCCAGCCAAAGCCGATCTCGTACGCCATACCCGGTCCGCCGACAAACGAGCTGACCGAGCTGTAGGTCGCGACCATCGTCATCGCGAGCACGAACGCGCCGAGCGTCTGCCCACCGACGAAGTAGCCCGAGAGGAAGCCGCCCGCGTGGCTCTGCCGCCGCACATAGATGCCGAGCGCGAGCATTGCCGCCATGAAGCCGAGGAGCGGCAGGAGCACCATGAGATTCCCGTTCATCGTGCCGCCCCCTCTCCGCGTTCATCGATGGGAACGTCCTCCGCTGCAAATGCCAGATAGACGGCGAGCACAGCCCCCACGGCGAGCACGCCGACACTCGACGTAACCGCCCAGAGCGGGAAGCCCGCGACGGTCACATCGACCTCTGCAAGACCGAAGCCAAGCACCGTCCAGAGGACGGCAAAGAGAATACCTGCGGCAGCGGTACGCCTCGCCTCACGTGCGATGGCGTCAGCCGCCCTTTTTTCATCCTGCATGATGAACCTCCTATGAAGTTTCTGTCGTCGGAGGCAGATGCTCTCCGCGACGTTGCACAAATACCGCCCTATCCTATCATATCTTTTCTCATTACGCAATCGCCTTTTATTCCAAATTTTCCCTCTTTTTAGACTTGATCCCACGTTACTGTGTTTTCTATCATATATTTTTTATGCAATCATAGAAATCATCTTGATTCTCATCTTAAAAAAGTATAGAATTGAATGTATCTATCAAATCTATGAAAGGGAGAGAGGATTTTGAGCATTAAACAAAAATTGCTCCTCATGGGGACACTGATGGCATTGCTTGTCGTGGCGATCTGCGGCATCGGCTACTACAAGGCGCAGGACGCCCTCACAGAGAGCACATCTGGGGAGATCAACGCCCTCCTCGACGTCCAGGCAGCGGATCTCAACACATGGCTCGTTCAAAAGGAACAGCAGGCGGTGAGCGCCGCGAACCTGCTCGAGGCATATGACGGCAACCCCGTATCCATGAACCGCGAAATGATGAGCCTTGCCGCGAACGACAAGGAAGTCCTTGACCTCGCGTACGGCGCTGAGGACGGGCGCTTTATCAGCTGGAACGACGGAGACATCTCCGATACCGACCCGCGCGGGCGCGACTGGTATAAGGATGCGAAGGCGGCAGGAAAGCCGCTCTTCACGGAGGTTTACCAGGATGCCATCTCGAAGAAAATGGTCGTCTCCGTCGCCGTTCCCTATTATGGAAAGAACGGCGCATTCGCGGGCGCGATCTGCTCCGACCTTACGCTCGACACGCTCGGTGAGCGCGTTACGCATCTGAAATACCACGGGCAGGGAGAGGGCATCATCGTCGATCCGAACGGACTCATCATCGCCTCCTCCGAGGGCATGGCAATGCACAAGGCAGAGGAAAACCCCGTGCTCAAGGAGCGCCTGCCCGAGATGCGCGAGAAAAAGAACGGCTACTTCGCGATGGAAAAGGACGGCGAACAGCAGATCATCGCCTACGCGACCGTCCCCTCCAGCGGCTGGCTTGTTGCTATCGCAGTGCCTGAGAGCGTCGCATTCGCCCAGCTCGCAGGACTCAAAGTCACCTATGCAGGACTCACAGTCATCGGCATCCTGCTCGTCGTGGGCATCATCATTGCCCTCCTGCGCTTCGCCTCGACCATCACAGGTACGACCGAGCGTCTCATGAATCACGTCGATGCACTCGCGCAGGGCGATCTCAGCCAGGACGACCTGCCGGTCACGTCGCAGGATGAGCTTGGGCAGCTCGCCGCGAACTTCAACACAATGATGAAGAATATCAGAGATGTCATTCGGCAGGTTGCAGGCACGGCAGAACAGCTCGCCGCTGCCTCCGAGCAGCTCACGGCGGGCGCACATCAGATGGCAGAGTCCGCCACCGAGATCGCAGGGACGGTCGCAAACGTCGCCGAGGGCACGGATGCACAGCTTGAGAGCCTCGCCGAGGCAAAGAAGAACATCGGCATTGTCTCGGGTGACATCGAGAACGTCACCTCCAAGGCAGGGCGTGTTGCGGACGGCTCCGTCCGTACGGCAGACGCGGCGGCGAAAGGCGAGAGCCTCATGAACGCGGCAATGCAGAAGATGACGGGCATCGAGCAGAGCGTCCTGCGCTCCGCCGAGGTCGTCGAGAAGCTTGGCGAGAGCTCCAAGCAGATCGGCGAGATCGTCGAGACCATCTCCGCCATCGCCGACCAGACCAACCTCCTCGCGCTCAATGCCGCCATCGAGGCAGCGCGTGCGGGTGAGACAGGACGCGGCTTCGCCGTCGTCGCCGAGGAAGTCCGCAAGCTTGCCGAGCAGTCGCGCGAGGCGGCCGACCAGATCAAGGAGCGCATCGCCAGCGTTCAGCGCGACACCGCGCAGGCCGTCACCGCCATGCAGAACGGCACCACCGAGGTACAGGAGGGCGCGACCGCCATTCACGAAGTCGGCACGCAGTTCGAGAGTATCATGCACATGGTCGGGGAGATCAAGGAGCAGATGGCAGACATCAACAGCTCCATGCAGACCGTCACAAGCGGCACACAGCAGATCGTCCAGTCCGCGACCATGGTCAACGAGATCACGGAGAAAACAGCAGATCACATGCAGAACATCTCCTCCTCGTCCCAGTCGCAGTCCGCATCGAGCGAGGAGATCGCCTCGGCATCCCAGTCGCTTGCCATGCTCGCGACCGACCTCCAGAACACCACGAACAAGTTTAAACTCTAAGCGCATACAGAAACGCCCCGCAGCCTGTGCTGCGGGGCGTTTTTAGAAAGGAATTTTCATGACCGACATCATCGATATACACACGCACAGCATCGCCAGTATGCACGCCTACAGCACGATCCGTGAGATCACGACGATGGCAAAGGAGAAGGGACTCGCCCTCGTCGGCATCTCCGACCATGCGCCCGCACTGCCCGGCACGTTTCACGAGATGTACTTTCGCAACTTCAAGGTCATCCGCCCCGCCGCCTACGGCATCGACATCATCATGGGCGCGGAGCTGAACGTCATGGACTACGAGGGCGGTGTCGATCTGCCCGAGCGCGTCCTGCAAAAAATGCACTACGCCATCGCAAGTCTGCACGATGTTGTGATTGCGCCCGGCACGCAGGAGGAGAATACACGCGCCCTCCTCGGTGCAATGGCAAATCCATACGTCACGGTCATCGGACATCCCGACAACCCCGCCTATCCCGTGGACTTCGATGCGCTTGCCCGCGCCGCCGCCGCAGAGCACGTCCTTATCGAGGCAAACAATGCCTCGCACAACCCGAACGGTCCGCGCGTCGGCTCGGAACTTCTCGCGCGGGATCTCCTCGCCGCCTGCCGCCGTCACGGTGCACACATCCTCATCGGCAGCGACGCGCACATTGACATTGATGTGGGTGAGCACAGTCATACGCACGCCATTCTCGCGGACATTGATTTCCCCGAGGAACTCGTGCTGAACAGCGACCCCGCCCGTCTTAAGGCGTGGATTGCAGATCGTCACGCACGAAATAGCGTACATGGTTTGAATTATTTTTCCTAATTGTTTTCTTTTTATAGTTATTTATATATATTTATCGTTATTTATTTTATGAATACAAAGAAGCTGCCTCCGCCGATTTATTTTCGGTGGAGGCAGCTTCTTTTTTATCCGATCATCAGAAGTCGTATGTCAGACCGAGCCAGTAGCTGCGGCGGGAGATATAGGAACCGCCCGCAATGCCGTCTGCGTCGATCTCGTCATAGTAGTCGCCGTACTTCTTGCCGTCTGCCGCCGTTCTTGTCTGATCGAAGTTGCGGTTCAGCAGATTGTTGACGGCGAACTGCATGGAGAGCCCGTCACGCAGCTTGTGCGTCACGCCCATGTTGAGGACGGTGAACGGACGATAGTGCGCGGCGATCCCCGCTGCCTGCTTCGAGCGGTACATCCCGCTGCGGTACTGCGCACTGAGCCAGACATCCGTCGCATCCGTCGGCATCCAGTCGAGTCTCAGGTTGACCGCCTGCTTCGGCGTGGAGCGCAGCGGCTGACCGACATTCTTGCCGCTCTTTATCTGACTGGTGAGCAGCGTCCAGTTCAGCCCCGCCGTCACCTTTGGCGCGATCGCGAACTTCGTCCCGACCTCTACGCCGTGGATGCGTGCCTTGCCGACATTCTCGTAGGTGCGGACATCACCGATGCCCGCGACATTCACCGCATCACTGAGGTCGATCTTGTTCTTGAAATCCGTATGGAAGAACGTCACGTGTGCATCCGTATCGTGCTCGTTGTGGTAGTAGAACCCGATTTCCTCCGTCGTCGACTTCTCCGGTTTCAGCCCCGTGTTGCCGCGATAGATCTCGCCCGTGATATTGAGATGGATGTCCACGGGCGCGGACTGGAGCATCGTCGGAGCCTTATACCCCGTCGCAACGCCGCCCTTCACCGTGAAATTGCGGTTCGGCATATAGATGAGGTAGCCGCGCGGGCTGAGATTGTCGTCGTAGTCCTCGGGATGATCGTAGCGCAGACCGTAGGTAAAGACGAGCTTTTTCGTGAGTGTCCACGTATCCTCGCCGTAGAGTGCCCAACTCGAACGCGAGAGACTGCCGTTGTCATTCGAGCTGCGCTGACGCATCATATTGGCAAACATCGGCGGAGCCCAGCCCGTCGGCGCAATCGTCCGCTTCAGATGGTAGTCCACCCCCTCGCGCTGCCAGCGTGCCCCCACCGCAAGTGTGTGATCGTCGCCGAGCGGTGTGACATACTTCGTATCGAACGTCACAAAGTCATTCTTCACGTTGTTGCGGATCTGTGAGCGGATCGGAATTCGCAGCGGCAGGATATTCGGCTTTGCCGTCCCCGTCATATCTGCATCGAGGTGCATCTCATTGCGCAGGAAGGAGAGGGTATTCGTCCACGTCCCCTCTTTGCCGACCTTGTTCTCCGCGCCAAGTACGATCTTCATGCGGTCGAACCGTTGCGCCACATCGCCGTCGAGCTTCGTCACCACCTGTGCGTTCGGCGGTGCGGGCGGGGAGGGAGGCTTCATTTTGCCGCGCTGGGCAAAATCACCGTCGCGCATATTCTGCCCGCGGTCGATGTCGAGATAGTAGCTGTGCCCTGCGGCGGGCGTGTAGGTCACGCGCGTCCCGAGATTCCAGTTGTCGTAGTCGCGCTTCTCCTTGTCCACACCGAATGCCGACGGGCCGCGTTTCAGATAGCTGCCGCGCATCTGCATCCCGACCTTGCCGCGCGTAATGAGCCCCGCCATGTTGAAGTTGTACTTCATCGTGTTCGACTTGTTGTCCGTCGTCTCAAGGATACTGCCGACGGAGACAGAGCCGTGGAACTCGTCCGTCACCTTCTTTGTGATGATGTTGATGACACCACCCATCGCATCCGAGCCGTAGAGCGTCGACATCGGGCCGCGCACCACCTCGATGCGCTCGATCTGGCTCGGTGTGGGCAGGCTCGTGTTCGCGAGCTGGTTGAAGCTGCGCATCATCCCGCCCGCGATGCCCGGTCCCACCTGCGCTACCCCATCCACGAGGAGCAGCGTATAGCCGTCGTCCATCCCGCGAATCGAGACTGCGGGCGTATCGAACCGCCCCGTCGCGCCGAACGTGTCGACCCCCTCCACCATATCAAGCACCTGACGGAGATCTGTATAGCCGCGCTGCGCGATCTCATCCGCCTTGATGACCGAGATACTCGCGGGCGCAAAGCGCACATCCTCCTCAAAGCCCGATGCCGTCACCACAATGGGAGCTGTCTCATAGCCTTCCTTCTGCGCCTGCGTATCCTCTGCATAGACGGCGTGCGCCGTGCCCGAAAGTGTGAGCGCGACCGCCGCCGCAAGAGCCCTCTGCTTTGTCATTTGCATACGATTCCTCCTCATCTGTCCGACACATGGATGCCTTCGTTCGCTCTCCTAATCCACCTATTTTTTGCTGACGACGGCGATGTACGAGAACTCCTTGTTGTGGTCAAAGAAGAAGTTGAACATCTTGCGGAAGCGGTCGAGGTTCTCCGTCCGTAGGCCGTTGCGGATGATCTTCATCGCGCCGTCGAACCCCTCGTCGCGCACGAGCCCCGCAGGGTCGAGCAGCGTCATATCGCCCGTCTGCATCTCGATGGTAAAGCCCGCGTCGCGGAAGAGCTTCTCCCAGAGCGCGTGCGGGAGCGGATCGACGTTCACATTGATCGCACGGGAGATGCCCGCACGCAGCTCCGCCGCCTCCGCCTCATCCGTCACGCGCAGTGCGACATCGTGCGTGAGGAGCACGCCGCCCGGCTTCAGCACGCGGAAGTACTCGGCAATCGCCTTTGCCTTGTTCTCACGCGGCAGCATCGTGAGCATCGCCTCGTTGATGACGACATCGAACGTCGCGTCGGGGAAGGGCAGCGCGAGCGCATTTCCCTCTACCACGTCGATCACATCGTTCAGCCCGTGCGCTGCGATGTTCGCGCGTGCCTTCTCCAGTGCCTTCGGGTTCATGTCGAGCCCCGTGATGCGGCAGCCGTGCTCCTCCGCGAGGGCAACCATCGTCGTGCCCATGTTGCACGCGACCTCAAGCACGCGCGTATCTGCCGTAAAGTCAACGTGGTCGAGCAGCCACTCCGTCGCCTCGCGTCCACCCGGACGCAGTCGTGTCTTGCCCAGACGCGCAAGGAACTCATGTCCCGGTTCGTTCTTCTTTTCTTCAGCCATTGGTATCGCTCCCATCTATATGATTGAAAATATCTATCATCTATAGGAACAGTATAGTTGAGAACCATCCCCAGTTCTGTTGCAAAAGTCACAAGTAATCTAAAAAATTGCAAAAAAAATAAAGGGGCGGTTACACGAAGTTTTTAGCTTCGTGCAACGGCTCCGATCAAATATGCTCAGTCGTATACCTCACGTCGATGGGCAATCCGTACGATGAGGATGACCACAACATCATCTTGGATCTCCGCAATCAGGCGATAGTCGTTCACGCGATAGCGCCACTGACCGCTGCGATTCGCGGTCAGCCCTTTGCCGTGCAGGCGCGGGTTGCTGCATTCTTCAAGATTTTTCCCAATCCACGCATAGATGCTGCGCATAACAAATGGATCCAGTTTCCGCAACTGACGAATGGCTTGCGGTGTATACTGAACCTTATAGGTCTTCATCGTCGATACCCAGCATTTTAGCGACTTCGGCGTGCGTATAGGTCACAGGATTCTTGCGGAATTCCGCCATTGCTTCCTCGTATGCCTGTCGATCGAGTTCGTCCTCCATGCGCTCGCGCATGGCTGCTGCGGCAAAGTCGGACAGTGTCATGCCGGATCGTGCGGCGTGCTTCTTAAAGATTTTCGCCTCACGCGGACTCAGACGGATCGCGACGCTCATGGAAATCAACTCCTTTTATGGTAGTTTTTACCGCATTACGGCTGCGATCATACGCGCAATGTACTCCCGCAGGTGCTCAGCTTTCCCCGTCACTCCACGTCGTATCCGTAAAGAGGTCGAGCGACTCGCCCGGCAGCGCACGCTGCGCGGAGATCTCGAACGGGACGCGCTGCTCGCGCACGCAGGCGATGGCGAACATATTGATCGCCGTAGACATATTCATGCCGACTGCGCCGCAGAAAGTCTCGAAGTTCTTTTTGAGTTCAGCGTCCATGCGAATGCTAATGCTGGTCTGTGCCATGTAGGACATCTCCTTTACAAATCCATTACCCCACCACAGAATAGCATATTTTATCTACGCTTGCAAGCGTATTCATGGGAAAGCTCCTAGGGTAGTCCCCAATTTTCACTCAGCACCACGCACATTCTCCCTCCGCCCCTGCACGCAGTTTCCGCAGGAGGTTCGCCTTGCTCTTGGAGACGGCACTCGCCGATGTTCCGAGGAGCACGGCGATCCGGCGCAGGGTGAGGTCGCGGAAGTAATGCAGACTCAAAATCTCCTTCTCACGCTCGGTGAGGCGGTGCATGACGCTGCGCAGAATCCCGCGCACGAGGAGCCGCAGATCCGCACGCTCCGCCATGTCCTCCGTGCCGCCGCAGCGTTCCCATACGTCGCGCCCCTCCGCACTCTGCTCGGGGTGGCACGTCCGCTCCCACAGACGACGCTCGCAGCGAAACTCGGTGTAGAGTGCATGGTGGACGCGTGCCTTGACGAATCCCGCGAACGGTGCGCCGTGCTTCGGGTCGTAGTCGTGCAGTGCCTCGATGAAGGCGAGCACGGCGATGTTCTCTGCATCCGCCGCAAGAGCCGCGTTCCTGAGGTACGAGGCGTGCGCCTCGCTGACGATCAGCCCGCGATACCGCGCGTGCATCTCCGCCATTGCGCCCGCCTCCCCGCGCACCGCGCGCGCAATCAGCACATCCTCCTCCGCCTTTGTCAGCGGCGGATGCGCCCAACAGGTCTCACACGCCGCACATTCCTGCCGCTCCGCAGGCGTCCTCACGTCATTTCGTTCCTTCATTTGATATACCTCCTTCAAACAAATGTTTTTATCAAAAAGAAGTATAACAAAAGAAAACATACGATGCAAAAAGCATATCAGCCTGATGGACATAAAAGATGTGTACAAAAAAAGAGCGCCTTGATCGTTCAAGGCACCCTTTCCAACATGCTACACATGCACTGCACGGAGCAGCGCCTGCCTACGTATCCTCGGCAAGCGCAGTCGTCACCGCACTGATGATATTCTCATTGATCGCCTGCACACAGGAGAGCACATAGTCGCGCTCCCCGAGCCGGAACGGCACGAGATGGTGCAGCCGCAATATGCGCCCATCGTCCGGCATACGCTTGTAGAACAGTACCGCGACCTCCTCACGCCCCGCCTTATCCTCAAGGACGGCGCGCAGATGCTTTTCACTATAGAACTTCTTGAACAGCTTCTGCTCGGCGGGAAGAATCTTCTCCTCCGCATAGTGGGCGACCAACTCCTCGAAGTGCCCATACTCCTGCGTATAGTTCGGTTCATAGACATCTCGATAGAGCTGGGTGAGCTTGCACGAGCCGAGATCGAAGAGATCCACGCGGTCATAGAGCGCAACAATCTGGTTCAGTGCCTCCTGCATGGAGCCCGCCTCAGGGCTGAACCGCGAGATATTCACCGTCGCCATGAGGAAGACGGCGCGTGTATCGTCCACATCGCGCGTCACGAGACGCAGACGTATGGAGTTGAACGAGTTGCGCGTGATAAAGTCCGTATAGACCTCGCGCCCCGTACGATCAGCCTCCTCCATCATGCGCGCGATCATGCGCTCATTCTGGCGTTTCCGCCGCTCGTAGTGCGGCGTATGCACACTGTCCTCATCCAGCTCGATGCTCCGCAGGAACATTTTGAACATGCGGCTCTGATAGAGATAGTGGATCTCCCCATCGTACTCCTCAAGCACCGCGAGCGAGAGTGCATCCCCAATCTCGGGCGATCCGCGCCGCTCGATCGCCTCCCCCGAGAGCACATTGATTGCGCCAATCTCCGTATAGTAGCTGCCGAGGCGGAACGGCTCCACTTTCACCTGCGCCGTCTCCCCATGACAGTATGCGATCGCCTTGTCGAGCGGCATCGGCGGGCTGAACAGATAGCCCTGCACCTTCTCGCAGCCGATCTCACGCAGGAACTCGAACTGTGCCTCCGTCTCCACGCCCTCCGCGAGCGTATGCAGCCCGAGCTCCTTCGCCATATTCACAATCGAGCGGATGACAATCGCGGACTTCGGATTCGTATCGAACGAGCGCAGAAAATTCATATCGATTTTCAGCACATCAAAGACATAGTCCTTGACATTGTTCAGCGAGGAGTAGCCGCTGCCGAAATCGTCCATCCAGACCTCGTACCCCGCTGCGCGGAAGCGTGCAATCTCGCCCTGCAGGAACTTCTCATCATCGCTCTGCGCGCCCTCTGTCACCTCGACGTTGAGCAGCGAACGTGCAATATCGTAGCGCAGACGGACATCCTCGACCGCCTGCACCATATCCATCAGACGGAAATCCGCACGCGAGAGGTTCACCGACACGCGCAGCAGCTCCCAGCTCGGCAGCTCACGACGGATGCGGGAGATATCCTGACATACCCGCTCGATGATGTAGAGGTCGAGCTGCGGCGAGAGATGTGCATCCTCAAGCACGGGCACGAACACCCCCGGTGAGATCATCCCATGCACAGGGTCGCGCCAGCGCGCGAGCGCCTCGAACCCGCAGATTTCACGCGTCATCGCACGTATCTCAGGCTGATAGTACACCTCGATATAGCCCTCGATCATAGCCTCCTGGAATGAGCGAATAATATGGCTGCGGAAATTAATTTCCTCCTCCATCGCGGGGTCGAACTCCGCCCATGTCAGATCGTAGGTATTCTTGATGCTGTTGCAGGCAATCTTCGCGCGATCCATGATGAGCGCGACATCCGTCAGCCCCTGCGGCGGGTGGTAGATCCCCGCCTTTACCTCCATCGGCAGCCCCAGATCATAGACGCGGATGCGCTCATGGATGAACTGGATGCAGTCCGCTGGATTTTCGCTCTGCGTCGCCACCGCGAAATGATCGTCGTTAAAGCGCGCGACGAGATTCCCCTCGAACGTCTCGCGCAGGAGATCTGCCACATAGCACAGCAGGCGGTTGCCCTGCTGGAATCCGTAGCGCTGGTTAAAACTCTTGAAATTCTCGATATCGAAATACATGAACGTCAGCGGATCCGCCAACACATCCTGCAGATGCGCCGATGCGTGGCGCATAAACTGCATCATGTTCAGCAACCCCGTGACCTGACAGAGATCGCGCTCACCGTATTGTTCCAGCAAAATGAGCCCCCCATTCTCTCTATCTGCACTCATTTAGAACGAAATACGTGCATACTCCTCTATCATATCGCGGACACTCATGCCGCCTGTACCGCTGCCGGGCGCTCCCTTCATCCGCGCCGTGATCGCCTCATACAGTGCATCCTCAATCGAGCCGGGCACGAGCTGCTCCCAGTTCTTCGGATCGTAGGCGCGCTCCTTTACTGCATTATCTGGACGCCCCGTTACCTCAAGCTCCGAGATGAACATGATCTCATGCCGCTGCGGACTGATATAGTAATGCTCGAGAAAATACTTTGCCGGGCGGATCTTTCCATCCTCCCCCACAGGCTCCCCTGTCGTATTCTCCACGAGGCGCACCCACGCATCAATCATATATTCCGAGCTGTTGTAGGGACGCGGCACCCAACGCATATTTTGCACATCCAGATAGTAGGTAAAGCCGTTGTCCACAAAGAGCGTCTTATAACGAGACTTGCGGTCGCGCTTATTCGTCGCCTTCTCCTCCGCACGTGCCGCCTTCTTCTCTGCACGCTCCGCCGCAGCCTCCGCGCGTTTCTCCGCACGTGCCGCTGCAAGTGCCGCCTTGCGGTCCGCCTTCACCGCCGCACGCTCTGCCTTGCGCTCCGCGAGCATCTGCTGACGCTCCAGACGCGCCGCCTCCTTCTCCGTGAGTACAGGGGATGCAGCCGTCGCCGCTGTAGGCTCCACGGCAGCGGGTGCCGCCGATTCTCCTACGGCGGCCACAGACGGTTCGATCGCCTTCGCAGGGGATGCATTCGGTGCTGCCTTAGCCTCCGCGCGCGCCGCCTTTGCCTCCGCGATTGCCCGCTGGCGCTCTGCCTTCGCCGCAGCACGTGCCGCCTGCCGCTCCGCACGCTCCGCAGCCTTCGCCGCGCGTTCTGCGTCCCGTGCGGAACTATCATCCACCGTCGCCGTGCGTACAGCCGCAGTCGTCGCCTCGGCCGCATCTGCAGCAGGTGCGGACAGGAGGAATGCCGTCAGCGTCCCGAGTGCAAGACCTCTCCATCGTTTCATCTCGTCATCCCCTTATCGAATCACTTTCCTTATCTTATGCCGCACCGAAAATTGCACAGCAAATATACGCATATACGTCTTTAATTACTTTCGACATAAAGCAGATAAATCCTTTATTAAAGTCATTATTTCAGCGGACTTTGCTCAGGCTGCCCTGCACGGCGCGGATACGCCTTCGGCGTCGGGCGCTCCTTCGTGACCGAGAGAATTGCGCGCACATCCTCAAGCCCCGGCAGCTGCACAGGACGCGCCGTGATCGCACCGCCACCAAGGCGCTCCGCCGCCCCGTGCGCCTCCGCTGCCTCCTCTGCGTACGCGCGTCCCTTGAGCGCGAGCACCGCGCCGCCCACGCGTACGAACGGCAGCGTATACTCGAGCAGCACTGGCATGCGCGCCACCGCGCGGCTCACCGCAATATCATAGTGCGCGCGGTGCTCCTTTTGGCGTGCCGCCTCCTCCGCGCGCGCGTGGATGCAGCGCACATTCGGGAGATTCATCGCCTGCGTCACCTCCGTGAGGAACCGCACGCGCTTTGCCAGCGCATCCATCAGCGTCACACGGATGTGCGGCGCATAGACGGCGAGTGGGATGCCGGGGAGTCCTGCGCCTGTCCCTACATCGATCAGCGTCTGCGCAGCATCGAACAGCGCGGCATCGTACGCCGTCAGGCTGTCGATCACATGCTTCACCGCGACATCCGCGGGCGCGGTCAGTGCCGTGAGGTTCATGCGCGTATTCCACTCCACGAGCAGTGCGTTGTAGACGCTGAATTGCGCAATTTGCTCCTCCGTCAACGGAATCTGCGCCTCCTCCGCACGCGCGGTCAGAATCTCCTCGAATTCGGTCATGCGTCCCTCCTGAAAGAAAAGCTCATCCGCGAATCAGCAGCACGGCGACATCGTTGACGTTCGTGCCCGTCGGTCCCGTCATGATGAGTCCGCCGACGGCATTGAGCGCGGGGTAGGCGTCGTTCTCGGCAAGCGCTGCCGCCGCACTCTTCCCCTCACGTGCGAGTGCCGCGACCGTTCCGCCGTCGACATAGCCGCCAGCCGCATCCGTGGGGCCATCCGTCCCATCGCTGCCGACGCTGAAGACTGCGACGTTCGTGAGGCCTGCGATGCCCTCCGCCGCCGCAAGAGCAAGCTCCTGATTGCGCCCACCGCGCCCCTTCCCTTTGAGCTGCACAACGGTCTCGCCGCCCGCGATATAGGCATACGCTCCTTCGCGCGCGTGCGTGCGCGCAATCGCTGCGAGGAAGCATCCCGCCTCGCGCGCCTCGCAGTCGAGCTGATCGGTCAGCAGGACGGGCGTATAGCCGCGCCGCTCTGCTGCCATTGCTGCCGCCGCGCACAGCTCGCGCACACTGCCCGTGATATGTGTCTCCACATTCGGCAGCGCCGTCGGCAACGGCTTGTCGAGGAGCGCGGTCGCGGTGGGCGAGAGACGCAGCCTATATTTCTCCACGACAGCGTGCGCATCTGCCGCTGTCGAGCTGTCGGGATGCGCGGGGCCCGATGCGATCATGTCGAGCGGGTCGCCGAGGATGTCGCTGAGCACAATCGAGAACACTGCGGCTGGCGCGCAGTGCTCCGCGAAGCGACCGCCCTTCACCGCGCTCATGCGCTTGCGCAGCGTATTCATCGCGACGATGTCCGCGCCCGAGGCGAGCAGCTGCTCCGTGAGATCTGTCAGCTCTGCGGCAGGAATGAGCGGCTGCTCGAAGAGCGCACTGCCGCCGCCCGAGAGCAGGAAGAGCACCGTGTCCTCCGCCGTGAGGTTCTCCGTCAGCGCAAGCGCCTCACGCGTCGCGACGAACGAGTTCTCATCGGGCACGGGGTGTCCCGCCTCCATGCAGCGCACATGCGGGATCTCGCCCATCACATGATCGTATTTTGTAATCACGAGCCCCGTGTCGATGCGCTCCCCGAGCACATCTGCTGCCGCGCGCGCCATCTGCCACGCCGCCTTTCCGACTGCGACGAGCACAATACGCCCATTTGCAAAGGTATGCCCCTTCAGCGCCTTTTCCACCGCCGCATCCGGCAGGATCGCCGCCAGGGACTCCTCAATGATACCGTCTGCATCTTTTCGCAAATTCATGTTGATCGCTCCTGTTCTGTCATTTTCTTTCATTATATCACAAGTTACTCTCGCACCAAAAGTCCCCCGTTGACCGAAACAGCTTTCTATGGTCTAATAGGCTCATAAGGGATATGTTGCGCGGTTCGCCTCCCTCTCTATGGAGGGGGAGGCTTTGAGGCACGGCATATAAGCTTCCCCCGCTTCGGTGGGGGAAGCTTATATAGATACCTTAAAGGAGAATATACCATGAACATACAGGACAAGGTCGTCTACCAGATCTACCCGAAATCCTTCTGCGACACGAACGGCGACGGACTCGGCGATCTGCCCGGCATCACCGCAAAGCTCGACTATCTGAAGGAACTCGGCGTCGACTTCCTCTGGCTCACGCCGTTCTTCATCTCGCCGCAGAACGATGGCGGCTACGATGTCGCCGACTACTGCGCCGTCGACCCACGCTTCGGCACGATGGAGGACGTCGACAGACTCATCCGCGAGGCAAAGGCACGCGGTATCGGCATCATGCTCGATATGGTCTTTAACCATACATCGACCGAGCACGCGTGGTTCAAACGCGCACTCTCGGGCGATCCCGCCTATATGGACTACTACATCTTCAAGGACGGCACGCCCGACGCGCCGCCGACAAACTGGGGGTCGAAGTTCGGCGGGAACGCGTGGGAGTATGTCCCTGCGCTCAAAAAATACTACCTCCATCTCTTTGACGTGACGCAGGCGGATCTGAACTGGGAGAACCCGCGCGTGCGCGAGGAGCTGAAGAACGTCGTTCGCTTCTGGAAGGAAAAGGGCGTCGAGGGCTTCCGATTCGATGTCGTCAACCTCATCTCCAAGCCCGCCGTCTTTGAAAACGACACGGAGGGCGACGGCCGCCGCTTCTACACCGACGGCCGCCACGTCCACGAGTTCCTCAAGGAACTCACGCGCGACACGGGGATCGACGCGATGATCACCGTCGGCGAGATGTCCTCCACCACCCTCGAGAACTGCATCCGCTACTCGACCCCCGCCGAAAAGGAGCTCTCGATGGTGTTCAGCTTCCACCATCTGAAAATTGACTACAAGGACGGCGCAAAGTGGGCACTGCAGGAGCCCGACATCATGGCGCTCAAGAGCCTCTTCCGCATCTGGCAGGAGGGCATGGCGGCGGGCGGCGGATGGAACGCAGTCTTCTGGTGCAACCACGACCAGCCGCGCATCGTCAGCCGTCTCGGCGACGACGAACGCTATCATGCGGAGTCAGCGAAGATGCTCGCCGCGTGCATCCATTTCATGCGTGGCACGCCCTACATCTATCAGGGCGAGGAGCTCGGCATGACGAACGCGAAGTACACGGACATTGCCCAGTACCGCGACGTGGAGAGCCTGAACTACTACCAGATCCTCCTCGACGAGGGGAAATCGCAGGACGAGGCACTCGCCATCCTCGCCGCGCGCTCGCGCGACAACAGCCGCACGCCGATGCAGTGGAGTGCAGACGAAAACGCGGGCTTTACCACGGGCACGCCGTGGCTCGCCCCGCCCACGAGCTATCGGACAATCAACGCCGAGGCGCAGCGTGCGGATGCGGACTCCGTCTTCCATTTCTACCAAACGCTCATCCGTCTCCGCAAGGAGCAGCCCATCATCCAGAAGGGCGACATCTTCTTCCTCGAGCGCGAGAACGCGAGCGTCATCGCCTACGAGCGCGCCCATGCAGAGCAAAAGCTGCGCGTCTACTGCAACTTCCGCGCAGCGAACGTCCCCCTGATGGAGGACACTCTCGAATCTCTTGCGGACACAGGCTGGACAAAGCTCCTCGGCAACTACGAGGAACTTGAGGCGGAACTGCGCCCCTACGAGGTTATTGTGCTGGAAAAACACTGAGAAATAGCGCTTGTCAATCACGCGCCCACCTGTTATAATGGACATAGAAAGAACGCCCTATGCGGCATCTTTCCATAATCAAGTGTTATATTCATAGAGAATAACCGCTCGACCGGTCAAAGCTGGGCGGTTATTTCTTTTGGGTTATCGCAAGCAAGTAGCCTGTTGCCACGACGAGTAATACGATCGCGTCAAATTCACTCAACTCACTCACCCCCTTTCGGGGGAAAGATACCGCTATATTGGACGTGCACAACAAAAGTCAAACATATTTCCGAATAAA
>NZ_ALKG01000112.1 GCF_000286455.1 Selenomonas sp. FOBRC6 | reverse complement strand
GTTGCAGTCTGTACACGTGTAGATGGTCTTTTCGCTCACATACCCGCGCGCACTCTTTGTTCTGCGCGTCCCCGTCACAACGAGTCGCCGCCCCTCGGCGCACTGGTAGACATCCTCCGCCGCAAGGTAGTTCATGTTCTCCCGCCGCCCGATGTCCTGCTTCCATTTGCGCTTCTTGCTCACTTCGTAGTTGTTCGGCTTGATGTAGGAGGCCTGTCCCTTTTCCCTCAAATACAGGTAGTTCTCCTCACTCTCATATCCTGCATCAGCGACAAGCTTCCGGCTCCTTTTTCCGATGTGTGCATGAAAATCCTCCAAAAACGGGATGAGTGTCCGTGTATCTGTCGGGTTCGGGTAAACACCTGCCCATACGATAAAGGATGCCTCCACGCCATATTGCAGATTATATGCCGGCTTTAACTGCCCATTCTTCATTGCATCTTCTTTCATCCGCATGAAGGTTGCTTCATAATCTGTCTTGGAAAAGCTGTTGCGATCCCCGCAGATGTGCAGCTTCTTTGTATAGTCCTTCAGACGGCTGATGTAAGAGTCCAGTGTCTCCATGGTACGCTGAAGCACGGTCTTTCGTTTTCCACTCCCGTAAACGAAGATGATGTTTTGTTCTCTTTGGATGCGTTTCAAACGTCGGCGCAGACGTTTCAGATGGTGCAGGCGAATCTCAGAGCCACGGCGCAGGTGGATACCGAACTCTTTTTCTACGCCGGCAAGAAAGGTGTCGAGTTTCTCCATGAGTTTGGTACGGTTCTTTGCAACGCCTTTTTTCCAAACGAAGGTGTACTTGCCCGCAACTGCTTCGATCTTTGTGCCGTCGACAAAGAGGTTCTCAAACGAGATGGCTCCAACGGATGCAAGAAACTGTGCCATTTGTGCCAGAATCTCCTTGGCGCAGGGGGCAAAGTGA
>NZ_ALKG01000111.1 GCF_000286455.1 Selenomonas sp. FOBRC6 | reverse complement strand
ACCTCTTGCGTAACGAGGCGTTTGCGTGGAGTTCGCACGGCAGAGAGCTTTAGAATCACATCTCAAAGGAGGGGTCACATGGATACGGAGATACTGCGCCCCATCTCGGACGCCGATTTCGAGCGTGCCGCCGCGCTCCTTCGCAGTGGTGCGCTCGTCGCGTTTCCGACGGAGACGGTCTACGGACTCGGTGCAAACGGTCTGGACGCGGCGGCGTGTGCGCGTATCTATGAGGCGAAGGGGCGCCCCTCCGACAATCCGCTCATTCTCCACATCGCCGATCTCGCGATGGCGCACGACGTTGCTGCGGATGTGCCGCCGCTTGCGGCGCATCTCCTCACGGCGTTTGCGCCGGGACCTCTCACCGTCATCCTGCCAAAAGCCCCGCATATCCCTGACATCGTAACGGGCGGCCTCCCGACGGTCGGCGTGCGTTGTCCCGATCATGACACAGCACGCCGCCTCATTCGTGCAACGGGGGTGCCGATTGCCGCGCCGTCCGCGAATACCTCGGGGCGTCCGAGTCCCACGACGGCGGCGATGGTCTATGCGGATATGGCGGGACGCATCCCGCTCATCCTCGACGGCGGAAGCTGCCGCTTGGGCGTGGAGTCCACGATTGTCGACTGCACGGAGGAGAGTGTTGTCACGATTCTGCGCCCCGGAGCCATCACGCGCGAGATGATGGTGGCAGAGCTGCCGCACGCAGATGTCCGCATGGATGCGGTACTCACGGCAGAGGACGAAGCACCGCGCGCCCCCGGCATGAAGTACACGCACTACGCGCCGCGCGTCCCTCTCACTGTCTACGTGGGCACGGGAGCCGATGTCACTGCAGCGCTGCGCGAGGAGTTCCTGCGGCGCACGGCTGCGGGCGAGATTCCTGCGCTCATTGCAAGCAATGAGACCATAACGGTGCTCTCCGATCTTGTCCCCGCAGAGCGTACCTATAACTGCGGGGCGCGCGGCAATCACAGCGCACTTGCATCCTGTCTCTACGACGCACTCCGCCATTTCGACGGAATGCCCGTGACCTCCCTCCTCGCCGAGGGAACGGTGGCGGTCGGGCTGGGAACAGCCATTATGAACCGCCTGCGCAAGGCAAGCGGCGGAGATATCGTATCCGTCTGATCTTGGCTCAACGGGGCGTCCCTCTGGAATACTCATACACGCAAAAAACCGACAGCCGCTCTATTTCGAGCAAGCTGTCGGTTATACGACAACAAACATAAAAGTTAAACACGTCCTTATTCAGTTGTTTGGGCTCGCGTGAACCGCGTGTTCACGCGACTGTGTATTGTACGTTCAGCTGAAACCGTTTTGGAGATCTCGAATATCATCCAAATTTGCGCGCTTGGTTTTCGAAAAACGAATCGTACAGGAAGACTTGTCATGCCCCAATCGGTGGGGACGACGGCGCCGAAACCATTCCTTGCTGACGCAATGCCATATGAGGTCAACGACCTGCGCTGCCTCGCGTCTTCTTCAAAGATGCATTCCCATCAGGGGGCATGGTCACCGCGCTGAATGAAATGTGTCAATAGACATTCTCCTTTCCTCATTATACACGTTTCTAGGAGATATATCTCTTTCCTTGCATTTATCATATCATAAATCGGACTGTCATGCAATAGTTTTTTAGGGCGGGCAATCGCATCGCTGCATTGCCGCTGTCATCGGAGAAATCAAAGTGCTTTCAATCATCATGGAATTCATCTTCCCGCCGCGCTGTCCGAACTGCTCCGCCTACGTCGAGCGCAGGGGGACTTTTTGTGCGCCCTGCATGCGCCGCCTCGTTCATGTGCATGCGCTTGCGCGTCCCTCAGATGCAGCGCAGGATCTCGACGGCGTTTGGGCATTTGCCCACTATCGCGAGGCGGTGCGCGACCTCCTGCGCGCGCTGAAATATCAGAAGCAGCGCTCTGCGCTCCCGGCACTTCATACGCTCCTCGTGGTGGGCGAGGACGTTCTTGATGATCTGCCGCGCCCTCTCGTCGCCGTGCCCGTTCCACTCGCGCCGCAGCGTGCGCGGGAACGCGGGTTCAATCAGGCGGAGGAGATCTTTGCACCGTGGCTTGCATCACATGGCATCGCACTCCGCCCCCTGCTCGTCCGCACGCGTGAGACGGCACCGCTCTACGAGCACACGCGCACGGAGCGGCAGCGGGAACTCAGAGGGGCGTTTGCCCTTGCAGCGGATGCAGATGCTGCGGGTAGAGATATTCTGCTCGTAGATGATATCATGACATCGGGTGCAACGCTGACGGAATGTGCGCGTACATTGAAACGTGCGGGGGCACACCGCGTCTATGCCTTTGTTCTGGCGAGTGAGCATCTGTGATGTATGTCATAGGAAGTGTGGCAATTTGCTTGTAAAAAATACGGAAAAGTCCTATAATGAAAGAGTGTTATTATGGGGGGATTCCATCGAAAGTACCGATATGAGTCCCTTATAGGCGCTCATATCGGTACTTTTGTTGTTTAGGAGGGGTTCTATTGCAGATGAATGGTGCACGCGCTCTCTTGGAGAGCTTGAAGGCGGAGGGCGTCGAGGTCGTGTTTGGCTATCCGGGCGGGGCAGTCCTCACGCTCTACGATGAAGTATACAAGATGAATTTTCCGCATGTCCTGACGCGCCACGAGCAGGGGGCGGCGCACGCGGCGGACGGCTATGCCAGAGCGTCGGGCAAGGTCGGCGTCGCCTTTGCGACCTCGGGACCGGGCGCGACAAATCTCGTGACGGGCATCGCGACGGCGCATATGGACTCCGTGCCGATGGTCTGCATCACAGGACAGGTGGCGAATCCGTACATCGGCAAGGATTCCTTTCAGGAGGCGGATATTGTCGGCATCACGACGCCGATCACGAAGCACAACTATCTCGTAAAAGATGTGAACGACATCCCGCGGGTCGTGAAGGAAGCGTTCTACATCGCGCGGACGGGGCGCCCCGGCGTGGTTGTGATCGATGTGGCAAAGGATGTATTTGACACGCCGATCGACTATGAATATCCCGATGCCGCACTCCTGCATGGCTATACGGGGGATGTCCCCTTTGATATGGATGCAGTGCATGCGGCGGCGGAGGCGCTTGCCTCCGCGCGTCAGCCGCTGCTCTTCGTCGGCGGCGGCGTTGTGCTCTCGGATACAGCGGCATATGTGCGCGAGCTGATCGCGCTCACGGGCATGCCGTCCGTTGCGACCCTCATGGGCATTGGCGGCGTTGCGGCAGAGACCGATGGCTATACGGGCATGGCGGGCATGCACGGTGCCTATGCCTCGAACATGGCGATTCAGGAGTGCGACCTTCTGCTCGCGCTCGGCACGCGATTCAGCGACCGTGTGACGGGGAATACGGCTGCGTTTGCACCGAAGGCAAAAATTGTGCACTTCGACATCGACCCCGCAGAGCTGAACAAAAATGTGCGCGCGGACATCCCTGTCATTGGCGATTTGCGCGAGACGCTGCCCGCGTTTGTGAATGCTGTGCGTGCAATACAGGATGATCTCAGCGTTCGCTACCGTCCGTGGCGCGGCGAGGTGCTCTCGATGGAGCGCGCCCATCCGCTCAGGTGGAAGGCGTCGGAGGACATTCGCCCCGAGGAGCTCATCAGCCGCGTGCGTGAACTTGTCGATGCGGATGCAATCTGTGTCACGGATGTGGGGCAGCATCAGATGTGGGCGGCGCAGTTCTTTGGCTGTCATGACCCGCGCCGCTTTCTCACCTCGGGCGGACTTGGCACGATGGGCTACGGTCTGCCGGCGGCGATTGGTGCGAAACTCGCATGCCCCGAGCGCGAGGTTGTCCTCATTACGGGCGACGGCAGCATCATGATGAACTGTCAGGAACTTGCCACGATGGCGGACAACGATGTCGACGTGAAGATTGTCATTGTGCACAACTCCATCCTCGGCATGGTCGGACAGTGGCAGCGGCTCTTCTACAGTCACCACTACTCCGCCTCGGAGCTCAAGGGCAAGACGGACTTCGTAAAGCTCGCCGAGGCAATGGGGGTCGCAGGCTGCCGTATCGAAACGCGGGAAGAGTTCGCGGAGGTGCTGCCGCAGGTTCTCCGCGCCAAGGGGGCGCGCCTCATCGACGTCATCGTGCCCGAGGAGGCAGATGTCGTGCCGATGGTGCCGGGCGGCAAGCGGCTCGATCAAATGGTGCTCGGAGGGAGATAAATGGATAAGTATTTGCTTGCCGTGCTTGTCGACAACAAGCCAGGTGTCCTCACGCATATTGCAGGACTCATCAGCCGCCGCGCGTTCAACATCGAGAGCATCTCCGCCGGCTATACGGAGGAGGCGGATGTCACGCGCATCAACATCGTCGTCTCCGTTGCGTCGGAGAACGAACTGCGGCAGGTCGTTACACAGCTCTCGAAGCTGATCGACGTGGTGAAGATCGTCAACCTCACGCAGTTCGAGTCCATCACGCGCGAGCTGGTGCTCATCAAGGTACACGCGACAAAGGAGAACCGCGCTGAGATCATCGACGTGGTGAACATCTTCCGCGCGCGCATCGTAGATGTCGGCGTGGAGAATGTCGTCATCGAGCTGACGGGGGATGCGAAGAAGATTGACGCGCTCTCGGAGCTGCTCTCGGACTACGGCATCATCGAGATTGCGCGAACGGGTGCGATCGCACTCTCGCGCGGGTCAATGCCGGTCAAAAAGATGTAGGGTCACAGAGGTAAAGAGAGGTAAAGGAGAGTTTGCCATGAATCTTAGGAAATGGGGGCTTCTGCTTGTTCCGGCTGCCTGTCTTGGACTTACAGGCTGCGGACTGACGGGTGCGAGTTCGGATCGCGTCGTCTATGCAAACTACGACGATGCGGATGGTTTCTGTGTACAGATCAAAGATGCATTTGCAAACAAGGCAAAGGCGGACGGCATCGAGGTCGAGTTCCTCGACGCGAAGAACGACGGCAATATGCAGATTGACCAGCTGAATGAGGTCATCAGCAGCGGTGCGGGCGCAATCGTACTGCTTGCAGCGGACGGCTCCAGCATTGTCAAGACCATCGAAAAGGCAAACGATGCGGGCATTCCTGTCATCACGGTAAACCGCAGCGTTGCGGGCGGCAATGTCCTGCGCGCTTACTCCGACGATGTGGAGGCAGGGCGTATGCAGGGGGAGTACATGGCAAAAAATCTGCCCCCGAATGCAAAGATCGTCTATCTGCAGGGCGATGGAACGCAGGGCAGTGCGGTCGGCCGCTGGGATGGGTTCAAGGCGGCGTGCCTTGACAAGCGCCCCGATATTCAGCTGCTCTCCTTCGTGGATGCAGGATGGAGCAAGGCAGAGGCACTCAAGACCATGACCCTCTGGATGAGCATGTTTCCTGAGATCAACGGCGTTGTCGCGGGCAATGACGAGATGGCGCTCGGTGCGATTGCAGCGCTGAAGGGGGCGAACCGGCTTGAGGGGTGCCTTGTCTCTGCGGTCGATGCCACTCCTGCGGGTCTCGCAGCAGTCGAGGCGGGCGAGATGGCGCAGACCATCAAGCAGGATGCAAAGGCACAGGGCGAGGGCGCGCTCACGCTCGCAGAGGGCTTCATCAAGGGGAGCCCACCCTCGGGTGATCTCGCGATTCCCTTTACATCCATAACAGCGGATAATATCGCGCAGGCGAAGTGAGGAGGCGCGCACTATGAACATTCCATTCATCTCTGCGGAGGCAATGAAGGACTACGCGGTGCGGACAAAGGTCTTTATCCTCTCGGTCTTCCTTCTGGCGGCATTGCTTATCGTTTCTGCGGTCGGTGTTTATTCGAACTATCAGGCGAAGCAGTCGCTTGACGATATGTATCACCATAATCTCATGTCGACACAGTATCTGAATGATGCAAATACGCGCCTGCGGAAAATCAGCGTCAACGTGCCGTACATCCTACAGGAAAACATCACTGTGGATAACCGCAAGATTCTCGTGGATGATGTGCTCGGCAATCTGAACACTCTCCGTCACGATATGGAGGAATTGAAGAAGATCGACACGAGCGAGCGGGCACAGGTGACGATTGCGGAGCTCGAAAAGAATCTGAGCGTCGCGGCGGACAAGGTCGGAGCGGTCAACAATATGGGGACGACACCCGAGGATCGTGTCGCGATCTTTGACAATCTCGCTTCGCTCACTGTCATCTCAGGCAATATGGCGGTGCTCACGCCCGACAACGTATTCCAGGGGAAGCAGCTCTTTGAGGCGAACAATGTACGCTATGAGCGTACGGTCTATAGCTTTGCCATCATCATCGTCATTGCAGTAGGTTTTGGCATGCTCGTGTCGCGGCGCATTGCAGATAATATCTCCGATCCGCTCGCTGCCTCCATCGGACATCTAAGTGCTGTCGCGTCCGGAGACCTTTCGCGTGAGATTCCGCGCGAACTCTCTGACCGTGCGGATGAAATCGGTACGGTCGTCAAGGCACTTGGAAAGATGCAGGGCTTTATGAAGCAGGTGCACGAGGAGGCGGAGCAGACCGATGCGATGGTTGCCGAGCTTGAGGAGATGCTGCACGGGCTCAACAATGACACGCAGGACATGTCTGCCGTGACCGAGGAGATGTCTGCAGGCATGGAGGAGACGGCGGCGTCCACCTCCAGCGTCCAGCATCTCAGTGAGGGGCTCAGCGAGGGGATCAAGGGCGCGGCGGATGCAGCGCATGCCAGCGAGGCGTATACGCGTGAGGTGGAGCAGCGCGCTGCCGATCTCCAGACGAGCATGGAGCAGTCGCGCCTGAACACACGGCAGATCTACGGCGGCACGAAGGCCTCAGTGGCAGAGGCGATCGAGTCCGCGAAGGTCGTCGAGCAGATCGACCAGCTCACACTCGAGATTTCCGAAATCGCCGAGCAGACGAACCTCCTCGCGTTGAATGCGAGCATCGAGGCGGCGCGTGCGGGCGAGCAGGGACGTGGCTTTGCCGTTGTTGCGGGCGAGGTCGGCAAGCTCGCTGAGCAGTCGCGCGGCACGGCAGAGAAGATCAAGGGGCTCACCGGGCAGGTCACGGGCTCCGTGCAGGCACTCTCGAATGGTACCTACAAGCTGCTTAGCTTCATTGACGAGAATGTTCGCAGCGACTACGACCTCATGGACAAGACGGCTGAGCAGTATAAGGGTGATGCGGAGTATTTCCGCAAGACTGCGGAGGCGACGACCTCGCGCTCGCAGAAGCTGCTCGACTCCGTCAGCGAGATGAACGCGGCGATGGAGGGCATCCGCAACGCGACCCACGAGGGCGCGGAGGGGAATACGCGCATTGCAGAGAAGGTCGTCAGCATGGCGGCCGAGTACGAGAATATCCTTGCCAAGATTCAGAGCTTCAAGGAGGGGACGGCACGACTCAAAAACCTCGTGGCGGCGTTCAAAGAATAAGATTTCACGACAAACAACAAAGAGCTTTTCGCGGCTCTTTGTTGTTTTTTTGACTTTTTTGCAAAAACCTATTGACTTTTTGACTTAAAACCTTTACTATAGACAACGTAAGTTAGCACTCAGTAAATGAGAGTGCTAACACAATGAAAAGATTTGTATGAAACTAGGAGGCAGATACCATGATTAAGCCACTGGGCGAACGTGTTGTCATTGAAGTCGCGGAGAGCGATGTCACAACGGCGAGCGGCATTGTGCTCCCCGACACGGCGAAGGAAAAGCCGCAGAAGGGCAAGGTCGTTGCCGTTGGCACAGGCAAGCTGCTCGATAACGGACAGCGTGCAGAGATGGAGGTCAAGGTCGGCGACGGCGTTGTCTTCTCAAAGTACTCGGGCTCCGAGATCAAGGTGGACGACAAGGATTACCTCATCGTTCGTGAGAGCGATATTCTGGCGATTCTGTAATAGATAAATTTTGGAGGCAGTATAAATGGCAAAGCAGATTCTGTTTGACGAAGAGGCACGCCGCGCACTTGGCCGTGGTGTGGATGCACTTGCAAACGCAGTAAAGGTCACGCTCGGCCCCAAGGGACGCAACGTCGTCCTCGACAAGAAGTACGGTGCACCGACGATCACGAATGACGGCGTGACGATTGCACGCGACATCGAGCTCGAGGATCCGTTCGAGAACATGGGCGCACAGCTCGTGAAGGAAGTCGCGACGAAGACGAACGACATCGCGGGCGACGGCACGACGACGGCGACCCTCCTCGCACAGGCGATGATTCAGGAAGGCATGCGCAACGTCGTTGCGGGCGCAAACCCGATGATCGTCAAGAAGGGCATCGAGACGGCTGTCAAGACGCTCGTCGAGGAGATCAAGAGCAAGGCGCAGAAGGTCGAGACGAAGGCGAAGATCGCACAGGTTGCGGCAATCTCCTCCGGCGACACCGAGGTCGGTGACCTCATCGCAGAGGCGATGGAGAAGGTTGGCAAGGATGGCGTCATCACAGTCGAGGAGTCCAAGTCCATGGACACGAACCTCTCGGTCGTCGAGGGTATGCAGTTCGACCGTGGCTACATCTCCCCGTACATGGTGACGGACACGGAGAAGATGGAAGCCGTCATGGATGATCCGTACGTACTCATCACGGATCGCAAGATTTCGTCCGTTGCGGACATCCTGCCGGTGCTCGAGCAGGTTGTGAAGCAGGGCAAGCAGATCGTCATCATCGCTGAGGATCTCGACGGTGAGGCACTTGCAACGATCGTTGTCAACAAGCTGCGCGGCACATTCAAGGCACTCGCTGTCAAGGCTCCGGGCTTCGGCGACCGCCGCAAGGCAATGCTCGAGGATATTGCAATCCTCACGGGCGGCACGGTCATCAGCGAGGAGATCGGCCGCAAGCTCGACAGCGTAACGCTCGAGGATCTCGGCCGCGCACGTCAGGTGCGTTCCTCAAAGGAGGAGACGACCATTGTCGACGGTGCAGGCGACAAGGCACAGATTGCGGCGCGTGTCGATCAGCTCAAGAAGCAGATTGCGGAGACGACGTCCGACTTCGATCGTGAGAAGCTCCAGGAGCGCCTCGCAAAGCTCTCCGGCGGCGTAGCTGTCGTTGAGATCGGTGCGGCAACGGAAGTCGAGATGAAGGACAAGAAGTACCGCGTCGAGGATGCGCTCAATGCAACGCGTGCTGCGGTTGAAGAGGGCATTGTTGCGGGCGGCGGCACGACGTTCATCGACATCCTCCCGGCACTCGACAAGATCCAGGCAGAGGGCGATGTCAAGGTCGGCGTCGAGATCGTCAAGCGCGCAATCGAGGCTCCTGTTCGTCAGATTGCGGAGAATGCAGGCCTTGAGGGCTCCGTCGTCGTCGACAGCGTGAAGAAGGCAGGCGATGGTGTTGGCTTCAACGCACTTGAGAACACCTATGTTGACATGATCGGCGCGGGCATCGTGGATCCTGCGAAGGTTACGCGCTCCGCACTCCAGAACGCAGCGTCGATCGCGGCGATGGTGCTCACGACCGAGACGCTCGTCACGGACAAGCCGGAGCCTGAGGCTCCGATGCCGGCAGGTGCGCCGGGCATGGGCGGTATGGGCGGCATGATGTAAGCCCTCCGCGCAGCGGTCTGATGTAAATACGAAAAGGTACGTTTCTTTACAAATGGAAACGTGCCTTTTTTTTGCGATAATGTTTACGCAAATTCAGTGAAAGTGATATTGTATGAATAGAAATGCGGTGCTATACTAAGTTCAGCACACAGATGTAGATGTTCCACCGCTGGGTGGGCGAAAGGAGTTTCGCAATGCTGAATATGGACAAGAAGCTCGCCAAACGCGAGGAAGAGGGCAAGATCATCCGTGCCGGCATCGTTGGTGCAGGTCAGATGGGGCGCGGCATGGTCACGCAGATGGCGCTCATGAAGGGGATCATGCCCGCCATTGTCTCAGATATCAAGTTTGAAAACGTCATCAACGCCTTCCACTATGCGGGCATCAGCGACGAGGATATCGCCGTTGCAAAGACGCTCGAAGAGGCGAACCGCTACATGGAGCAGGGCAAATACGTCGCCACGGAGAATTCGGATTTCATCTCGCAGGCGAATCTCGTTGAAGTCGCCATTGACGTGACGGGCGTGCCAGAGGTCGGTGTCAAGATCGCGATCGACGCGATGAACAACAAGAAGCACGTTGTCATGATGGATGTCGAGACCGATGTTGTCATCGGCAGCTATCTGAAGAAGCTCGGCGATAAAAACGGCGTTATCTACACGGGCTCGGCAGGCGATGAGCCGGGTGCCGTCATGGAGCTCTACTCCTTTGCGCGCGCGATGGGCATGGAAGTCGTTGTCATGGGCAAGGGCAAGAACAACAAGCTTGACTATGACTGCAACCCCGACACCGTACTCGAAGAGGCGACGCGCCGCAAGATGAGCCCGCGCATGCTTACATCGTTCAAGGATGGCACCAAGACCATGGTCGAGATGACCGCAATGTCGAATGCGACGGGCTTTATCCCCGACGTGGTCGGCGGACATGGTCCCTCCGCCTCACCGAAGGATCGCTGCGCCGACCTCAACGAGATCTTTAAACTCAAGAAGGACGGCGGCATTCTTGAAAAGCACCATGTTGTCGAGTACGTCAACGGCATTGCGCCCGGTGTCTTTGTCACCGTCACCACGCAGAACGAGGAGATCGCCTACCAGATGGGCTATCACAGCATGGGCCCCGGCCCCCTCTGGACACTCTACCGCCCATACCATCTTTGCAACCTCGAGACCCCGCTCACCGTCGCGAAGATCGTCATCGACGGCGAGCCGACCATCATCCCTCTTGACGGTCCCGTCAGCGAGTGCATCGCCGTCGCCAAGCGCGACCTGAAGGCGGGCGAGACCATCGACGGTATCGGCGGCTACACAACCTATGGTTCGATTGCAACCGCGCAGGAGACCTATGAAAAGGGGTATGTCGTCTATGCGCTCGTCAACAAGAACACGCGCATGAAATGCGATGTCAAGAAGGGAACCCTCCTCACCCTCGACATGGTCGATCTCGATACCTCCACCCAGCTCTACCAAGTACGCAAAGAGCAGGATAAGATGTATCACAATGGTTATGCGCTGAAGTAACTCATCGCCGGTATAACGAAAAAGGG
>NZ_ALKG01000110.1 GCF_000286455.1 Selenomonas sp. FOBRC6 | reverse complement strand
CGTGTACTTCCCCCGTTTGCTTCACTAGGGTTTGCTTAGGAGTATCGCATGACAATGATACAGGGGGAAGAGAGAATGAAGGCGACGATCGTTGATGTGGCGAAGGAGTCGGGCGTGTCTGTCGCGACGGTTTCGCGCGTCGTGAACGGGAACTATCCCGTGCGTGAAAAGACGCGGTTCAAGGTGGAGAACGCCATCAAGAAACTGGAGTATGTACCGAATCTGCAGGCACGCGAGCTGAACACGCAGCGTTCCTCGAGCATCGGGGTCGTCGTACCGGGTTTTGACAATATGTTCTTTGCCCAGGTTCTCGACGGCATCGAGGAGTATCTGCGGCAGAGCTCGTACTCTCTGCTCCTCGCGTGTGCGCAGAACGATGCGGCACGCGAGGAGGAGTGTGTGCGGGATTTCATCACACGCAATGTTTCGGGTGTTATCGTCGTCAGTCCGAATACGGAGACGGGAGTCTCAGAGTTCTATGAGAATACGGCGGCGCGTCTGCCGCTGGTCTTTGTCAACAGTGAACGCGAACGCGCGGGCATCTCGTATGTGACGAGCGATCAGCGCGGCGGGGTGCGTGCGGCGCTCGAGCACCTCTTTCACTACGGGCACGAGCGTATCCTCTTTGTGCAGGGCGAGAACAGTGATTCCTACCGCATCAAGGAGAAGGTCTACCGCGAGATCATGCGGGAGCGCGGGGCGTTCCATCCGGAGGACATTGTAAACGTCGGCGAGGGCAACCGCATCGAGACGGTAGAAAACACCATGTTCATCCTCATGGACATGATGCTCGACCTAGAACCGACGGCGATCTTCTGCTGCAACGATCTCATGGCGATGGGGGCGGTCAACGCCTGTCAGCGCATGGGGCGGCGCGTACCGCAGGACATCTCGGTGATCGGCTACGACAACACGGCACTCAGCCAATATACCGCACCGCAGCTCACGACCATCGATCAGCATATGGGCGATCTCGGGCGGGAGGCGGCACGCCTCATGCTGAAGCAGATCGAGGAGGACGTGACGGAGAATGTCGTGCTTGCAAATACCGTGGTTGAACGTGAGACGACGGGCTTTCGCGTGGAGTAAAACGAACAACCAATCGAAGGGGGATATAAATGAATATTATCTATCATGAGCGGGGCAAGGTCTTTCATCTCTTCAACGATTCCATCAGTTACATCTTCATGGTACTGCCCCACGGCGGGCTCGGTTCGCTCTACTACGGCAAGGCGCTGCGCGATCGCGAGGGATTCGAACACATCTTTGAGCGCGTGCATCGCGGGATGTCCGCGTGTGTCTTTGCGGACTGCCGCGACTACTCGCTGGATGCGATTCGGCAGGAGCTGCCAACCTACGGCTCGTCGGATTTTCGCCGTCCCGCGCTGAACGTATTGCAGGAAAACGGCAGCCGCATCCTTGATATGCAGTATACAGGCTATCGCATCATGGACGGCAAGCCGAAGCTCGCAGGTCTGCCTGCGACCTACGTGGAGTCGTACGATGAGGCAAAGACGCTCATCGTTGAGGTGAAGGACGCGCTGACGGGACTGCGCGCGGAGCTTCTCTATACGATCTTCGTCGAGGGCGGCGCAATTGCACGCAGCGTGCGCTATATCAACGACGGCAAGGAAGTCCTGCACCTGCAGAAGGTCATGAGCATGTCGATTGACCTGCCCGATACGGAGTACGACTGGATGGAGCTGACGGGTGCATGGTCGCGCGAGCGTCACGTCGAGATCCGTCCGCTTGCAACGGGCATCACGGCAATCGGCAGCCGCCGCGGGCACTCCTCGGGGCAGTACAATCCGTTCGCCGCACTCCTGCGCCGAGGGACAACGGAAACGCAGGGTGAGGTGCTGGCGATGAGCCTCGTCTACAGCGGCAATTTCGAGATGCTTGCCGAGGTCGACAACCACGGTGTCACGCGGCTGCAGGCGGGCATCCACAGCACGGATTTCGACTGGAAACTTGCGCCTGGTGCGGAGTTCCAGACACCAGAGGCGGTGCTGGTCTGGTCGGAAGCGGGTCTGAACGGCATGAGCCAGACCTATCATCGTCTCTATCAAAAACGTCTCGCACGCGGACAGTGGCGCGACAAGGTTCGTCCGATTCTCATCAACAACTGGGAAGCGACGTACTTTGACTTTACGGAAGAGAAACTGCTTACGATCGCGGACAAGGCGGCGGAGTGCGGCATTGAACTATTCGTGCTCGACGACGGTTGGTTCGGTGCACGCACATCCGACTATGCGGGGCTTGGAGACTGGACAGTCAACCGCGACCGTCTGCCGAACGGCATCGACGGACTCGCGGAGAAGATCGAGGCGCGCGGCATGAAGTTCGGTATTTGGGTTGAGCTGGAGATGGTCAATGAGGACTCCGACCTCTACCGCGCACATCCCGACTGGGTGATTTCCGTACCGGGGCGGCGCAAGTCGCTCGGGCGCTCGCAGTGTGTGCTTGACTTCTCGCGCAGGGAGGTCGTTGACAATATTTATGGACAGATGGAGGCAATCCTCGCGAGCGGAAAGGTTTCCTACGTGAAATGGGATATGAACCGCAGCATCACGGAGTGCTGGTCGCACGCGCTTCCCGCTGATCAACAGGGTGAGGTGTTCCATCGCTATATCCTCGGACTTTATGATCTCTACGAGCGGTTGACGTCGAACTTCCCCCATGTGCTCTTTGAGTCCTGCGCCTCGGGCGGCAGCCGCTTCGACCCCGGCATGCTCTACTATGCGCCGCAGACGTGGACGAGCGATAACTCAGATGCCTCCGAGCGGCAGAAGATCCAGTACGGCACGTCGATGTGCTATCCCGTGAGCAGTATGGGCAGCCATGTCTCCGTCGTCCCGAATCATCAGATGAACCGTATGACGCCGCTGCACACACGCGCGAACACAGCGTACTTTGGAACATTTGGATATGAACTCGACCTAAACAAGCTGGGCGAGGCGGAGATTGCCGAGGTCAAGGAACAGGTCGCCTTTATGAAGGAATACCGTGAAATCTTTCAGTACGGGACGTTCTATCGTTTGCAAAGCCCGTTTGAGAACAATGTTATGGCATGGATGAGCGTGAGCGCCGATAAAAAGACAGCGATTGTCGGCTGGTATCGTACGCTGAATCGCGTGAACTACCGTTTCGAGCGCGTGCGGCTCGCGGGACTCCTGCCCGATGCTCTTTACGAGAACAGCCGCAGCGCTGTTCGCTGCTACGGCGATGAGCTGATGAACTATGGGCTGATTACGACGGACGGCACGACGGGGGAACCGATCGCGGAGAATGGGCTCTCTACGGATTTCGAGTCGCGTATCTATGTGCTGAAGGCAGTTGAATAGTTTTTCATAGCGGGACGGGTATCTTTGCGGATACCCGTTTTTGTGTACGCGTATTCACGCAGAAACAATCATTGCATATTTGATTAAGTTTCGATAAAATAGAGGACGGGAAACAGCGTTTGAGAAGGAGGATTCCTATGGCTGTCAAACGAATCTTTGTGGAGAAGCGTCAGGGTTTCTTTGATATTCCTGCCCAGCGGCTCTGCAGTGATCTGGTGGAGACGTTCCGCCTGACGGATCTGCGCGCCGTGCGCATCATCACACGTTATGACATAGAGGGACTGAGCGACGAGGAATTCAGGCGGGTGCGGAACATTGTCTTCGCCGATCCGCCGGTTGATACCGTATATGAGGACGCACTGCCGTTCTTTTCCGATGCGCGGATATTTGCGATTGAGCCGCTGCCGGGGCAGTTCGACCCAACGGCGGCTGCGGCGGCGGAGTGTGTGCAGCTCGTGACGCAGGGGGAGCGCCCCGATGTGCGTACGGCGCGCGTGATCGTGCTCATCGGAAAGCTCGATGATCGTGTCTATGAGAAGATCAAAGCCTATCTGATCAATAAAGTGGAGAGCCGCGAGGCTTCGCTTGCCACGCCTGCGACACTTGAGACGCGCATTGTGCTGCCGATGGACGTGGAGGTTCTCACGCAGTTCAACCAGCTCTCGCGCAGTGAGCTCGAACGCTTTCACAAGGAGCACGGCTTTGCGATGAGCGAGGAAGATCTCGCATTCGTGCAGCAGTATTTTCGCGATACGGAGCACCGTGCCCCGACGATCACGGAGCTGCGTGTCATCGACACCTACTGGTCGGATCACTGCCGTCACACGACGTTTACCACGGCGATTGACGCCGTAAATATCGAAAACGGCTTCTTTTCCATGCCGATCTTTGAGACCTATCAGACCTACATGGATGACCGCAAGCTGCTCTATAGGGACGGCAAGCAACGCGATATGACACTGATGGACATCGCTGTCATCGGCATGAAGGCGCTGCGTGCGGAGGGAAAGCTCGACGATCTCGACGAATCTGAGGAGATCAATGCGTGCAGCATCCGCATCACGGTGGATGTGAACGGGCAGGATGAGGACTGGCTCCTCATGTTCAAGAACGAGACCCACAACCATCCGACGGAGATCGAGCCGTTCGGCGGCGCGGCGACCTGCCTCGGCGGCGCGATCCGCGACCCGCTCTCGGGTCGTTCCTACGTTTATCAGGCGATGCGCGTGACGGGCGCCTATGACCCGCGTGTACCGATCGAGGATACGCTGGCGGGCAAGCTCCCCCAGAAGAAGATCACGCTCGGTGCGGCGGAGGGTTACAGCTCTTACGGCAACCAGATCGGGCTTGCGACGGGGCAGGTGCGCGAGATCTATCATAAGGGCTATCTCGCAAAGCGCATGGAGATTGGCGCGGTCATCGGCGCGGCGCCCGCGGCTCAGGTCGTGCGCGAGCGCCCTGTGCCGGGAGATGTCATCGTCCTTCTCGGCGGACGCACGGGGCGTGATGGCATTGGCGGTGCGACTGGCTCCTCCAAGCAGCATACGGAGTCGTCGCTTACGACTTCGGGTGCCGAGGTGCAGAAGGGCAACCCGCCGACGGAGCGCAAGATTCAGCGACTCTTCCGCAGCCCCGAAGTCAGCCGCATGATCAAGCGCTGCAATGACTTTGGTGCGGGTGGTGTTGCCGTTGCGATTGGAGAGCTTGCGGACGGCCTGACGATCAATCTCGATGCCGTCCCGAAGAAATACGAGGGGCTCGACGGCACGGAGCTTGCAATCTCCGAGTCGCAGGAGCGCATGGCGGTCGTGCTTGCGCCCGAGGATGTCTCCGCATTTCTGCGTCATGCGGATGCGGAAAATCTCGAGGCAACGGAGGTCGCGGTCGTGACCGCAGAGCCGCTCCTCGTCATGAAGTGGCGCGACAAGGAGATCGTACGAATCGCACGTAGTTTCCTCGCGACAAACGGCGTGCGGCAGCACGTCCGCATCGTGGTCGATCCGCCGAATGAGAAGGCGCCCTATCTGCAGCAGGTACCTCCGCAGGTAAAACAGGTCGGACGTGCGCTCGAGGATATGTGGCTCGCGAATCTGCGCGATCTCAACGTGTGCAGTCAGAAAGGGCTAGGGGAGCGGTTCGATGCGACCGTTGGCGCTGCATCGGTTCTCATGCCGTTTGGCGGCAAGTACCAGCTCACGCCGTCGGAGGCAATGGTTGCAAAGATTCCTGTGCGCCATGGGACGACGAATACGGCGTCTGCAATGGCGTTCGGCTTCGACCCCGATCTCTCGACGTGGAGCCCATTCCACGGTGCCGTCTACGCCATTGTCGAGGCGGTGGCGAAGATCGTCGCCACAGGCGGCAGGGCAGACCGCGTGCGCCTGACCCTGCAGGAGTATTTCGAGCGGCTTGGCACGGATCCGAAGAAGTGGGGCAAGCCGTTTGCAGCGCTCCTCGGCGCACTGCGCGCGCAGCATGAGATGGGGATTCCCGCGATCGGCGGCAAGGACTCCATGTCGGGGACGTTTGAGAATCTGAACGTCCCGCCGACCCTCGTCGCGTTTGCTGTAGCGACCATGCCTGCGAACGAGGCTCTCTCGCCCGAGTTCAAGTATCCCGGCAATACCGTCGTCATGGTTCCCGTTCCGCATGATGCGCAGGATCTGCCCGTGTTCTCGCGTCTCAATACGAACTTTGCAAAGATCCACCAGCTGATAGCGGATAAGAAGGCGTTCTCTGCGATGAGCGTCGGGTGCGGCGGCATTGCGGCGGCGATTTCAAAGATGTGTCTGGGAAACAATCTGGGCTTTAAATTCACGTCCTTCATCCCGCAGGACGACCTCTTCAAGCCACTCTACGGGACAATCCTGCTCGAGGTCTCGCCCTCGTTTGACATCGCGGCGAACCTTGCGGGCACGGGTGCCGTCGAGATCGGCAAGACGCGCGATGTGCCGAGCATCATCACGGATCTTGACACGATCGTGCTCTCCGATGTCAAGGATGCGTTTACGGAACCCCTTGAGAAGATCTTCCCGACGACCGTGCCGCAGATCGTGCGGCAGATCGACCGTCCGACGTATGCGCCCTATACGAAGGGGAAGATCGTCGGCAGCTCCGTGAAGATCGCGCGGCCGCGCGTGTGCATTCCCGTCTTCCCAGGGACGAACTGCGAGTACGATTCCGCGCGCGCATGGGAGCGCGTGGGGGCAATTCCCGAGATCTTCGTCGTGCGCAATCTGACGCCCCGAGCGGTGGAGGAGACTGTCGCGGCGCTGGCAGCAACGCTTCAAAAGTCACAGATTCTCATGCTGCCGGGTGGATTCAGCGGCGGGGACGAGCCGGACGGCACGGGGAAATTCATTGCGGCGATGTTCCGCGCACCCGCGCTTGCCGAGGCGGTGCAGCGTCTCCTGCGCGATCAGGACGGCCTCATCCTCGGCATCTGCAACGGCTTCCAAGCGCTGCTGAAGCTCGGGCTGCTGCCGTATGGCAAGATTACCGATCTGGACGACAGCTCGCCGACGCTGACGTACAACAACATCGGACGTCACGTCTCGCAGACCGTGCGCGTGCGCGTTGCGTCGAATCTCTCGCCGTGGCTCTCGGGCGTGAACGTCGGGGATACGCATACGATTGCCGTGTCGCACGGCGAGGGGCGGTTCTACGCCGACGCGAAGACGGTTGCGAATATGCGCATACGCGGGCAGATTGCGACCCAGTACGTGAATGAGAAGGGCGAGCCGACGCTCGACCAGCCGTACAATCCGAACGGCTCCGTGAACGCCATCGAGGGCATCACGAGCCCCGACGGGCGCATCTACGGGCGCATGGCGCACGCAGAGCGCATCGGCGAGAACATCAGCAAGAACGTGCCTGGCGAGATGAACCAGATGATCTTCGAGTCAGGCGTCTCCTACTTTATGCGATAACTCTATAGGAAAAGACCGTTGGATAGGCAGACAGCCTGACCAACGGTCTTTTCGCGTATTTCAGATATAGTACCTCTTGCAGAGCGCTGTGTATGCCGCCGCGCCCGCGTCCGTGAGCAGGTAATAACTGCCCTCGCGTGCGAGCAGATGGCGGTCGATCAGCTCGCGGCTGACGCGGCGCACCTTGTTCTCATTCCATTTCAGATGGTTGCCGATCTCGCCTGCGTCATTCTCTGCGCTCTCCTTGCACTCGGCGGTATGTCTGCCGATATGCAGGAGGAAGAGGTCGCGCTGCATCTGCCGCACGCTCTGTAGGCGGCGGATGTAGGAGGTGACTGCGCCCTTCGGCCCTGTGAGGAGCGCGCCGAGATAGACGAGCATATTCATGACGGCGCACAGCCCCGCGATCGAGGCGTTCATATGCACGGCGAGCGCGTAGCCGACGATAGCATTCACAAGTGCGATGAGGAGGGCGAGGAGCAGCGTGTGAGACAGATGCTTCGTAAAGAGCAGTGCAGTCGCCCCGGGGGCGATAAAGAACGAGATGACGAGAATCGCACCGACTGCATCGAATGCCGCAACCGTCGTGAGCGAGGTGAGCGACATGAAGGCGTAGAAGAGGATGCCCGTCGGTACGCCGATGATCTGCGCATATTCGCCGTCAAAGGTGGAGACCTTCAGCTCCTTGTAAAACACCGCGATAAATGCGGCGATGACGAGGAGCAGTCCGCCCATCTTAATCGAAGAGGCTGCGACCTCCACGCCGCCGATCTCCACTGTGTTCAGTCCCGCATAGATGACCTCGCCCATGAGCACCATATCCGTGTCGAGATGGGCGTTGCCCGCATATTTGCTGATGAGGATGACGGCGAGCGCGAAGAGCAGCGGGAAGATGACGCCGATGGCATCGTCATATTTGACGAGATTCGTCTTGCCGAGGAGCTCGACGAGCGAGACGGTGATAACGCCCATGAGTGCCGCACCGAAGAGCAGCCACGGCGAGCCGAGGTCATGCGTGAGGAAGAAGGCGAGCACGATGCCGAGCAGCACCGTGTGACTGATGGCGTCCGCCATCATGGAGAGGCGGCGCAGGATCAGGAAGACACCGAGCGGTGCGCATGGAGCAGCCGTCAGGAGCAGTACGAGGAGTGCGTCATCCATTGCGTGCCCTCCCTTTCAAGACCCTGCCGAGAATCCCCTTTGTCCCGAAGAGTATCGAGAAAAAGGCGATGAGGGAGGCGACGAGGATGATGGACGGCCCCGTCGACATGCCCTGCTCAAGCGTGCTGATGTAGGTGCCGACGAGCGCAGAGACCGCACCGATGAGGCTGCTCAGAACGAGGACGCACGCAAAGTTGTTCGACCACTGATTTGCTGCGACGCACGGGATGATGAGGAAGGAGCTGATAAGGATTGCTCCCACGGCTTTAATCCCGATACCGATGACGGCAATCGTCATGACGAGCAGCAGGATGTGCAGCAGACGGCAGGGCAGCCCGACGACCTCTGCGTACTCCGCGTCAAAGACGAAGAGTTTCAGCTCCTTGTAAAAGAGCAGGAGGAGCGCGAGGCAGACGGCGGAGACGGCAGAGATGAGGAGGACGTCGACCTCGAGCATATACGCCGCCTGTCCAAAGATGTAGGTGCCAAGACCCGCCTGTGATGCCCCTGCATAGTCGGGGTTGCCCTGGATGAAGCTCTTGAGCGCCATGCCAAGACCAAAGAAGCCCGAGAGAAAGATTGCAAGATTTGCGTCGAGTCCGAGCCTCTTGTCCCTGTGCGCGAGCTGGATGAGGGCGTAGCTTGCCGCACCCGCCGCGACTGCGCCCATGAGGAGGACGATGGGGCTGCGCGTTGCAAATGCCATATAGGCGAGGATGATGCCGGGGAAGGTCGAGTGTCCGATGGCGTCGCCGATGAGGCTCTGCCCCTTGTAGACGCTGAACGCGCCGACGGGACCCGCTGTGACGGCAAGGATGACGCTGCCGAGCGCGACGATCTGGAAGGTGTAGTTCATTAGGATGTCCATCGCCGTCACTCCTTTAGCCGATAGGCGAGCGCAAGCGCCGCCTCCTTGTCCAGATTGGCGAGGTAGTCCGACGCCTTCACCGTGCGGTTCAGTACGACGAGGTAGTCAAAATACGCATCGAGCGTGCTGAGATCGTGGTGCACGGCGATGACTGTGCGCTTCTCGCGCTGCAGATCCATGAATTTGTCCATGATGATCCGCTCCGTCGTCTCATCGACGCCCGCAAGCGGCTCGTCCATGATGTAGAGCTGCGCGTCCTGCGCGAGTGCCCGCGCGATGAAGACACGCTGCTTCTGTCCCCCCGAGAGCTCCGAGATCTGACGGTCAGCGAAGTCCGCCATCTTCATCTTGTCGAGTGCATCCATCGCCAGCGCGCGATCCTCCTTGCCGGGGCGTTTAATCAGCCCGAGATGCGCATAGCGTCCCATAAGCACGACATCGAAGACCGTCGTCGGGAAGTCCCAGTGGACAGAGCCGCGCTGCGGCACGTAGGCAATCTGCTTGTGTACGGCAGCGAGGGGCTTCCCCCAGAGGCGCACGGCGCCGGAGACGGGCTTTAAGAGGCCGAGGATGCCCTTGAGGAGGGTAGACTTTCCCGCGCCGTTCGGCCCCACAACCGCGCAGCGCACATACGCCGGAACATCGAGGTCGATGTCCCAGAGCACGGGCGTCTCGCGGTATGCCATTGTCAAATCCTCGACGTGTATGACGCTGTTCGTTCCTTCCATATTGCGTCCCTTCCAACCGCCTATTTCAAATGCGATACAATCAGATCGACATTGCTGCGGTACATCGTGATGTAGGTATCGCCCTTCTGTCCCACGGGTGCGAGCGAGTCGGAGAACAGCTCGTTGCCCTCGCCGCCGACAATCTCCACATCAAAGCCCTTCGTCTTGCAGACCTCCTGCAGCTTCTTCATACGCTCGGGATTCGTTGTGCTTTCGGCAAACACCGCCTTGACCTTGTGATCGACAATGTAGTTCGCCGTCTTCTCGATGTCGGCATTTGCGACCTCGGAGTCCGTGCTGACACCCTGTGGCGCAATGACATTGACGTGGTAGCGATGCGAGAAATAGTTGAACGCATCGTGCGGCGTCACGAGAATGCGCTGATTCTCGGGAATCTGGGCGATTTTCTCCGTGATTTCCTTGTCCAGAGCGTCGAGGTCTGCGAGATATTTTTTCAGATTCTCCTGAATCTCCTTCTCGTGCTCGGGCAGGAGTTTGATGAGCTGAGCAGCAGCCTCCTCGGTTGCCTGCTTGTAGAGGGAGACATCAAACCAGAAATGCGGGTCGACAATGCGCTTGCCGTCCTCCTCCATGTAGTTGATGTTTGCATCCGCGAAATTCTTTGTCACGGCAGCGCCCTTCTTCTCCAGCACCTCTGCCATCTTGCCCTCGAAGTGCAGACCGTGATAGAGGAGGAGATCCGCTTTCTTGATCTTCTCGAGGTCGGCGGGCTGCGCAACGTAGAGATGCGGATCCTCGCCCGCAGGGATAATCAGCTCGATGTTCACATAGTCGCCCGCGAGCTGCTTCGTCATATCCTGCAGGAACGAGGTTGTGACCGTGACGGTCTTCTTCGTATCGGCAGCCTTGCCGTTGCCGCCGCTGCCTCCGCCGCAGCCAACGGCAAGGAGTGCCGTGAGGGCGAGTACAAGGGTGAGCAGCAGCGTTCGTGGATAATTTTTTCGGATGTTCATAGAGACACCGTCCTTTCATTTGTATTGAGAATAACACAAAAATGCCGTCTTGTAAATGAGAAAATTTCTCAATGAGGAAAAATTGAGGATCGCACAAAAAAGAGCTATGTACGAAGCGGAAAGTTTCGCACACAGCTCCTATGAATTTTTATTTTTTGAGCAGCTGCTTTTTCAGTGCACGATAGCGGATTGTCTCATACGCGCCAATCTGGGATTCGGGATGATCACTGCCGTAAGCGCGCCCGCTCGTCGAGAGGAGCGGCGGCGACTGGATGCGCTTTGCAACCGCCATGCCTGTATAGAGTCCCCACCAGCGTTCGAGATCGACGATGAACTCCTCTGCCGTCGGGAAATAATCCGCGACGAGCCCCGCCGCGCAGCCGATATACTCCTCGAGGTCTCCGTCCGCATAGTGAGCGAGGATGTCTTCGGGAATGCGGCTCTCTTCGGCGAATGCGCGGAAGAGGTAGTCGTGATAGGGATAGCGGATGGGATCGCCCTTGCCCTCGTCGACGTTCTGTGCGTCGGAGAGCTCGGCACTCGGCACGATGTCGATGATGCCCTGCGGCACAACCTCGCGCTTGTAAATCTCCGTGTTCAGATAGCGTGCGAGTGCATACACTTCGTGCTTCCAGAGGTCGGCGAGCGCGGAGAGGAAGCCCGCCTGATCACCGTAGAGGGTCGCATAGCCGACGGTGGACTCCGCCTTGTTTGCGTTGCAGGTGAATCCTGCGCCCCACGCAGCTGCGACGGCGGAGAGGACGCGCCCGCTGCGGTCACGCGCCTGCATATTCTCGCGCACGAAGGAGGAGATAGTGAGGTGCTCGCCTGCCTGCGCCGCTGTGCCCATGATGGGAACTGCGGTGAGCTGCTGCACGGTGTGTGCAACGCTCTCCTCGATGGGCACGATCATGTGGCGGCAGCCAAGGTTTTCGGCGAGCTGCGCCGCGAGCCCCTTCGTCGTTGCAGAGTTGAACTGACTCGGCATGTTGACGAGCAAGACTTTGTCTGCGCCGATGGCATCGACGTAGAGCGCGGCGGCAACGGCGGAGTCGATACCGCCCGAGATGCCGATGACAACGCGCTCCATATGGATGCGCTCGAGGAATTTTTGCACGGCGTAGCGCAGCATGCGGTACTTCGGCGCAATGGGGGCTTCCTTCGCCGCTGTGAGCGGAGCGGGCATTGACTCTGTATCGACGACGGTCATCCCCTCCGTGTAGGCGGGCGACATAAGGACGCGTATGCCGTCTGCGCTGAATACCTGCGCCCTGCCGGCGAAGGTGTAGATGGTCTTGCCCTTGTCCTGAAGTCCGAGCGCATTGACATAGAAGATGTGCTTCCGCTTTTCGCGCGCCGTATCTGCGAGTGCACGCACGTCAAAGCAGACAGGGAAGGGGCTCGCGTCGGCGGCGAGGATGATGTCCTCGTTCGGTAGCTCGTAGAGGAGCGGGGAGAAATGCGTGCCCGCTCCGTGGAGCGGACTGTGCGCCACCTCGCGCAGCACGCCGTCCCGCGCCTCCATCAGTGTGCGGCGAACGCCCGCACAGCCGTCATCTGCCGCCCCATTGCCGAACAGGACGGTGATGCCCTCTGCGGCGGCGGCAATCTCCTCGGCGTAGGCGGTGCAGTCGCGCAGAAATGCGGGCTGCTTCCACATGCCCCCGAGGAAGAGCCCCGAGAGGCTGAGTGCGGGGAAGAGGGCAAGATCGGCGCCTGCCGCCTTTGCCTCCGCTACTTTCCTGCGCATGGATGCGGCGTTCAGATCGGGGCGGCCGGGGACGACCTCCATTGAAATCAGTGCAATTTTCATGTTCATGCTTCCTTTCGAGCTTCCTTTTATCCCGCCGTGATGGTATAATCTCATCTGGTGAGTATATGGCGAAGAAGAAAATCCAGAAGACAAATGTGGCGCGCATTCTCGACCGCCTCGGCATATCCTATGAGCTCCTGACCTACCCCGTCGACGAGAGCGATCTCTCGGCGATCCATGTGGCAGAAGTGACGGGGATTCCCTTGGCGCAGCTCTATAAGACGCTCGTTGTGCGTGGAGACCGCACGGGTATCTTTATGGCGGTCATTCCGGGCGGCGCGGAGCTCGACCTCAAGGCGGCAGCTGCGGCGTCGGGGAATAAGCGCGCGGAGATGGTTCACCTCAAGGAGGTTTTCGATCTCACGGGATATGTGCGCGGGGGCTGCTCCCCGCTGGGGGCGAAAAAGCCCTACCCCGTGTACTGTGACGAGAGCATCGTGCAGCACGCCCGCATCTGCGTGAGTGCAGGGCGGCGCGGTGAGCAGCTTGCCCTCGCGCCGTCGGATCTGATCCGTGCGGCACAGGCGGTCACGGCGCATCTCATCCGCTGACGGCGCGCCGAATCGTACGACATAGTATTATAACACAGATGAATCGGGAAAGGATGTATACAATGGACTATTTCAGCACGCGCGGAGCAACGGAACGCGTCTCCTCGGCAGAGGCAATCCTCAAGGGGCTTGCCTCGGACGGCGGACTCTTCGTGCCCGCCTCGTTCCCGCAGATGACGCTCCCCGAGATCGAGGCGCTCCGCGATCTCTCGTATGAGGAGCGCGCCGTGCACATCCTTCGCCTCTATCTGACGGACTATACGGAGGAGGAGCTGAAGGGCTGCGTCAGCCGCGCCTACGGGCATACGTTTGACGATGTGCGGCGTGCGCCCGTGCGTGCGGTCGGCGATCTCGAGGTGCTCGAGCTGTGGCACGGCCCGACGAGTGCGTTCAAGGACATGGCGCTGCAGCTCCTGCCGCAGCTCATGAGTACAGCGCGCGCAAAGACGGGGGAGCAGGACACGATCCTCATCCTCGTTGCAACCTCGGGAGATACGGGCAAGGCTGCGCTCGATGGCTTTGCGGATGCCGAGGGCATCCGCATCATGGTGTTCTACCCCGACGGCGGCGTCAGTCCCGTGCAGCGCCTCCAGATGGTGACGCAGGAGGGCGCGAATGTCTCCGTCGTGGCGGTGCGCGGCAACTTTGACGATGCACAGCGCGGCGTGAAGGAAATCTTCGGCGATACTGCGATGGCGAAGGAACTTGCCGCGCTCCATACGAAGCTCTCCTCCGCGAACTCGATATGCTGCCTCCTTGCCGATGGGAAAATCGAGGCGGGTGATCCCGTGAACTTCACCGTGCCGACGGGGAACTTCGGCAACATCCTCGCGGGCTACTACGCAAAGCGCATGGGTCTGCCCGTTGGCAAGCTCGTCTGCGCCTCGAATGCGAACAATGTACTTACGGACTTTTTGCAGACGGGCATCTATGACCGACAGCGCGATTTCTACCAGACGATGTCGCCGTCGATGGACATCCTCGTCTCGAGCAACCTCGAGCGTCTGCTCTATCATCTGGCGGAGGACACGCGGCAGGTTGCCGCATGGATGCAGGAACTCACGACGGTTGGAAAATACAATGCGAGCAGCCTCCTGCCCGCATTGCGAGAGAACTTTTGGGCGGCATTTGCTGATGATCGGGCGACCGAGGAGGAGATTCGTGCGGTGTATGAGCGCACGGAGTACACGCTCGACACGCATACGGCGGTTGCCTATCGCGCGGCGGAGGACTATCGGCGCGAGACGGGGGACGCGCGTCCGATGGTCGTGCTCTCGACCGCAAGCCCGTATAAATTCGGCGCAAGCGTCCTTCATGCGCTCGGAGAGGATACGGCGCAGATGGATGAGTTCGCTCAGATGGAGTGTCTGCATGCGCGGAGCAAGATGGAGATCCCTGTGCGCCTCGCCGCCCTGCGTACGGCGGTGGTGCTGCACGAGGGCGTCTGCGAGAAGGATGGGATGCATGCGGCGGTGCTCTCCTTTGCCGAAGCATAAGAAAAAACAAGGGAATCGCTGATAAAATGAAGTTCGTTAGATTGGTGTAGATTTTTTGTCCTGTCAAGGAGACAAACCGGACGCATAGCAAAAG
>NZ_ALKG01000109.1 GCF_000286455.1 Selenomonas sp. FOBRC6 | reverse complement strand
GCAGCGCAATAACTACCCGCGCATCTACTTCAGCGGCAACAACATCGACCCGCGCCGCACAGGCGACATCATCAATCATCTGAAAGACGTTGCCCAGATCAAGAAAACGCATGGCGGGCAGCCGCTGCGCATCATGCTCCTCGTCATCTCCAAGTCGGGCGGCACGCTCGACACGATGTCCAACTTCATGGTCATGTACGATGAATTCATGAAGGCGGACAACGTCGAGGTCGAGGTGGTCGCGGTCACCGACCCGAACGAGGAGAAGCCGACGCTGCTCAAGAAGCTCGCGATGGACATGGGCTGGAAGCAGTTCGCCGTGCCGGACGGCGTGGGCGGACGCTTCACGGTCTTCACAGAGGTCGGACTCACGCTCGCGGCGTGCATCGGCTTTGACATCGAGAGCTTCCTCGCGGGTGCGCGCGATATGGATGCGGCGTGTCAGAACGATGATCTCTGGCGGAACCCCGCGATGCTCAACGCTGCGCTGAAATTTGCGGCGTCGGAGAAGCACGGGCGCGACATCGAGATCATGATGCCGTACGGCGACTATCTGAAGTCCGTCTCCGAGTGGTACATTCAGCTGCTCGCCGAGTCGCTCGGCAAGCAGTTCAACAAGGAGGGCAAGGAGGTCTGCTACGGGCGCACGCCGGTCGTTGCGGTCGGCACGACGGATATGCACGCGCAGACGCAGCAGCATCAGGAGGGCAAGCTCAACAAGGTTGTGCAGTTTATCCGCGTGGATAAATGGGCGGATGATCTCGTCATCCCGAACGTCTTCCCCGATGTGAAGAAGCTCGCGGATATTGCGGGCGTCACGATGGGGGCGGCGCTCGAGGTTGCGCGTCAGTCGAACGCGGACGCACTTGCGTCGAACAAGCGCTACAGCGCCGTCTTTGCTCTGCCGGAGCTGACGCCGTACCATCTCGGCGAGCTGCTCTACCTGCTTGCGATGTCTGTCGCCTACGAGGGCGAGCTCGCGGATGTGGACGCATTCGATCAGCCGGGTGTGGAGGCATACAAGCGCATCATGGGGCCGAAGCTTCAGGCGCTGAAGGGATAAATTTTCGAAGGTGGATGCCTTCATGAGGGGAGGGGCTGCTGCGGCAGTCCCTTTCTGTGTTTTAGGAAATAGCGGGAGGTTCTTGTGATCGAAATGTGGCGTGCACGTTTGCGCGAATTGTCTGCGCGACAGATGGTGCTCATTGGTGCATTTCTTTTGGGCGGAATCAGCGGCATTGCGCTCCTGTGGACAGATGATATGGAGACTGTCGTCACACTTCAAGAGGAGCCTGTGCCGCAGTCAGCAACGGAGATTGCAGGACTTTCTGCAGCGGCGCAGAAAATGCCGCTGCGCAATCCTTTTTCGTACGGGCATGAGACGATTGCGGAGACTTCTCCTGCCATAGAAAATTCCAAGGGTGACGGACATCCACCGCTGCAGCCTGTTTCACTGGCACAGCCTTCACCTGCAAGCACTCTTCCCGCACCTCCTCCCGCGCAGCTCGTCCTGCGCGGTGTGGTGACAGATGCGAACGGCGTTCGCATCGCCATCCTCGGCAAGGGGACAGAGGGCGCGGCACTGAGCGTTGGAGAGACGTGGGAGGGACATACCCTCCGAGGACTGACGGACACATCTGCGACATTGGAGACGACGTCGGGCAGCATCACGGTAGCGAGGGAGTAGAACTGTATGAAACGATGGATAACAGCAGCAGCTCTTGTGTGGACACTCCTCCTCTCCGTTCCTGCCGCCGCCGCACCCGTGACGATCGACGTGACGGGCGGCGATGTGCGTGCCGTTCTGCTTGCTGTTGCACGCATGGCGAACATCCCCCTCATCGTTGACGACGGTGTGGCGGGGGCGGTGACGGCGCATCTGACAGGCGAGGGGGAGGAGGTACTACGCCTCGTGGCTGCCGCACGCGGCATTCACATCGAGCGGCACGGTTCGGTCTTTCTTGCACTTTCTGCAGACGCACGCACGGAGAATCGGCGCGTGCACGTCTACACCGTGCGGTATGCCGACCCGGAGGAATTGGCACATGCTGCAAATTTATCCCTAACAGGTGAAGGAAAACGGGCAATAGTGTCGAAAAATAACGAAGAGAGATGGAATGAGGGCTCAGATTCTGATACCCAGCGGCGTGTGCTCGTCGATCGGGCAACGAATACGCTTCTCTTTTATGGGACAGAATCTGAGGCTCTTTCCGTGCGCGAAATTATCTCCGCACTCGATGTCGCTCCACGGCAGGTATCGCTTGAGGCTCGTGTCATTGCTATCTCTAAGCAGGCGGCAAAGGAACTCGGCGTGGACTGGTCATGGTCAGCGCTCCCGCAGTATCCGCGTGTTAGGCGCGGCGACGATGGCGCATGGGAGGTTGGCGGGCGGAATGCCGGAAACGAGGGAACGAGCGCACCGGGGATCATCCGCTTTGGCAGAGGACCCGAGGGCGTTCCCTTCGAGTTCTACTACTCCGCGGCGATTCGCGCGCTCATCACGGACGGCAGGGCAAAGATGCTTGCACGTCCGAACATCACGACAGTGCAGGGACATGAGGCGCTCATCAACATCGGCGCGGAGGTACCTGTACCGCGCACGACGACCTCGAACACCGTCACCACGACAGGCATTGACTACCGCGAGGCGGGGATCATCCTGCGCTATACGCCGCGTGTCACCGCAGACGGCAACATTGTCGCGCGTGTGCACACAGAAGTCAGCACGCCTGTTTTTGTCGAGGATCTCAAGGCGTACCGCTTTCAGAAGCGGAGTGCAGACACGACCGTCCGTCTGAAAAACGGCGAGACGATGGTGATCGGCGGCCTCATCGACAGTGATGAATCACGATCGCTTTCAAAAATACCGTTTCTCGGAGACATTCCCATACTTGGCGCGTTTTTCCGCTCCGTGCGGACGAGCAAGACCGAGACCGAACTCATGATTTTTCTAACAGCTCATGTGTTGGATGAAGAATAGATATATAAGGAATCAGTGATTATCAGTGATTCCTAACTGCAGGATGCATGGAAAAGAGGAGATGTCAGTGGCAATCAGGATATTACTTGCGGATGATCACGCACTCTTGCGGCAGGGAATCAAGCGTGTGTTGAACTTCGAGGATGATCTCGAGGTCGTCGGCGAAGCGGAGGACGGACAGGAAGCCCTCGCGCGCACGCTCATGCTGAAGCCTGACATCCTCCTGCTCGACATCAATATGCCGGGGCTTACGGGACTCGATGTCACGAAGCAGCTCAAGCAGGCGCGCTCGCGCACGAAGATCATTGCGCTCACAATCCATGACAGCGACAACTATGTGCTCGAGCTCCTGAAGAACGGTGCGCTCGGCTACCTGCTCAAGGACGTTGAGCCGAATGTCCTCATCAAGGCAATCCACATGGTCAACGAGGGCAATCCATTCGTCTATCCGAAGCTCGCGGAGCGCCTCTTCGGCAGCACCGCGGTCTACGGCGATGTCAGCCGGATGGCAAAGGAGATCTGGGATGAGAGCCGTGGCGAACGCCTCACACCGCGCGAGATGGATGTGCTCGGCTGCATCGCAAAGGGGCTCTCGAATCAGGATATAGGCAAGGCTCTTGGCCTCAGCGAAAAGACCGTCAAGAACCATTTGACGAGCATCTTTCACAAGCTCAAGGTCAATGACCGTACACAGGCACTCGTCTACGTGCTGAAGAATAAGATCGTCACGTTGGAATAATCATACGAAGCGGCTCAGCTCTTATGGGAGAGGAGTCGCTCTTTTTTGCAATATTATTGAAAAAAATTATCATTTGTGAATAAGAAGTGAACGTGTTATAATATCCGTCATGAGGTGAACACTTATGTTGGATATTTTTCAAGGATTGATGATACCGTTCATCGGCACGGCGCTCGGTGCGGGCTGCGTATTCTTTCTCAAGGGCGCGCTGAACCGCAACGTGCAGCGCGGGCTGACGGGCTTTGCGGCCGGCGTGATGGTTGCGGCGTCGATCTGGAGTCTGCTGATCCCCGCGATGGAAGGCTCTGCGGAGATGGGGCAGCTTGCGTTTGTACCTGCCGTTGTGGGCTTCTGGGCAGGAACCCTCTTCCTGCTTGCGCTCGACCACATTATCCCGCATCTGCACATGAACGCAAAGAAAGCAGAGGGGCCGCACAGCCGCCTCTCGCGGACGACGATGCTCTGTCTTGCGGTGACGCTCCACAACATCCCCGAGGGCATGGCGGTCGGCGTAATCTATGCGGGCTGGATGAGCGGCAGCGAGGGGATTACGCTCGGCGCAGCGCTCGCGCTCTCGCTCGGCATTGCAATTCAGAACTTTCCCGAGGGCGCGATCGTATCCATGCCGCTGCGTGCGGCGGGGATGGGGAAGTGGCGTGCGTTCGGCGGCGGCGTCCTATCTGGCGCAGTAGAGCCGATCGGCGGTGCTCTCACGATTCTTGCGACGGCTCTCGTCGTGCCGATTCTGCCATATGCACTCGCATTTGCAGCGGGGGCGATGCTTTACGTCGTCGTCGAGGAGTTGATTCCGGAAATGAGTGAGGGGGAGCATTCGGATGTGGGCGTCATCTCGTTCGCAGCGGGCTTCTCGCTCATGATGATGCTCGATGTCGCACTCGGATAAAATCGGATAAAAAAAGAAAATAGAAAAAGAGCCGTTGGCGGGGTGCCAAACGGCTCTTTTTCCTGGAAAGGGATGCGCACAGGTCGGGAAAAACCTGCGGCTTGAGAAATGGGATGTAAGGATTATTTGCCTTACAATGAGGAACGCAGGGAAACGTTCCTATAGAGGGATGGTCAACAGGGGAAAATGTCGGGGAGGACGTTTCGTATTCCCTGCTGATATCTGTATTATATCATATTATTTTTGAAAATTTTGTAACCCAAGTCACACAATACAAAAAAAGATATACTAAGAATGAAAAAATATCGAAAATTTTTCATGCGATGGAAGTATATCAGGCTTGTTGAAAAAATTCTTAGAAATATCTCAGATCAGGAACCCTGCACATGGCTCGCGCATTGCTTTTTGAGAAAAAAAATCGTATAATATCGAGAAGGAGAATACGCTCCATAGAGTGGCGTATTCGGAGGGGATGCTCCCTTTGTTTGGTGATGAGGAGGAATATTCATGCGTGATTACTTAAGAATCGCTCAGGTTATCGGCCGTGAGATCATCGACTCGCGCGGCAATCCGACCGTTGAGGCGGAGGTTGTGCTCGAGGACGGCACGATCGGCCGTGGTGCGTCCCCGTCGGGCGCGTCCACGGGTGAGTTCGAGGCGCTTGAGCTGCGTGACGGCGACAAGTCGAAGTTCGGCGGCAAGGGTGTCTCCAAGGCGGTTGAGAACGTAAACGAGAAGATTGCGCCCGCCCTCATCGGTATTGAGGCGAGCGACATCTATGCCGTCGATCAGGCGATGTTCGATGTGGACGGCACGAAGGATAAGTCCAAGCTCGGCGCGAATGCGATCCTCGCAGTCTCGATTGCGGCGTCGGATGCGGCGGCAAAGTCCGAGGATATCCCGCTTTATCGCTTCCTCGGCGGTCTGCAGGCGAATGTCCTGCCCGTGCCGATGATGAACATCCTCAACGGCGGCGCACATGCGTCGAACTCCGTTGACACGCAGGAGTTCATGATTATGCCCGCAGGTGCTCCGACGTTCCGCGAGGCACTGCGTTGGTCGACCGAGGTCTTCCACTCCCTCCAGTCCCTCCTCAAGAAGGAAGGCAAGACGACGGCGGTCGGCGACGAGGGCGGCTTTGCGCCTGACCTCGACTCCGATGAGGACACGATCGAGCACATCCTCAAGGCAATCGAGAATGCCGGCTACAAGCCCGGCACGGATTTCGTCCTTGCGATGGATGCAGCGTCGTCCGAGTGGAAGGATCGCGAGAAGGGCAAGGGCTTCTATCATCAGCCGAAGTCCGGCAAGAAGTTCACGTCCGATGAACTCATCAAGCATTGGGAGTCGCTCGTCGATCAGTTCCCGATCTACTCGATCGAGGATGGTCTCGATGAGGAGGACTGGGACGGCTGGAAGGCGATGACGGCGGCGCTTGGCCACAAGGTTCAGCTCGTCGGCGACGATCTCTTCGTCACGAATACGGAGCGTCTGAAGAAGGGCATCGAGCTCGGCGCGGGCAACTCCATCCTCATCAAGCTCAACCAGATCGGCTCTGTCTCCGAGACGCTCGAGGCGATCAAGATGGCGCACAAGGCGGGCTACACGGCGGTCACGTCGCATCGCTCGGGCGAGACCGAGGACACGACGATTGCCGACCTCGCTGTCGCGCTCAACACGGGGCAGATCAAGACGGGTGCACCGTCCCGCTCCGAGCGCGTTGCGAAGTACAACCAGCTCCTCCGGATTGAGGAAGAGCTCGGCGGCAGCGCGGTCTATCCGGGCAAGCGCGCGTTTGGCTTCACAAAGTAAGATATTCCGATACGGATGCAAAAATCCCCCGCTGCGGCGGGGGATTTTTGTGTATGTGGGACACTCCTACAATACTTCCACAATCTCCACAGCAGCCTTACGCTGTGTGTGGCGCGGGGAGGAGATGCCCTTTTCGGTTGGGTAGCCGATGGGGAAGATGGCAACGAGGTCATAGTCCGCCATCTGCGGGAAGAAGCCCTTCAGCTTCTCCGCGTCGAAGTGCCCGACCCATGTTGAGCGCAGACCCTCGTTGTGAATGGCGAGCATGATGTGAGTCGCGACAATGGCGGCATCCACGTCGGCGAAGTTCCGTCCATCGTAGGGGCGTATCCACGCCTCTTCACGCTTGCCGCCGACGACGAGGAAGACGCCCGCGCCGAAGGTGTAGTTCGTGGTCTCCGCAATCTTTGCACGCGCCTCGGGACTCTCGATCGCCCAGATCTTGAACGGCTGCTTGTTGACCGCCGTCGGCGCAACGCGCGCCGCCTCGATGATGCGATCCATTGCCGCGTGCGGAAGCTCCGCATCCGAGAGTGCGCGGCAGGAGAACCGTTCCTGAATGAGCTCGTTGAATTCCATTGTAATTCCTCCTCTGATGTGTTTTCTCAAGTATAGCATAGAATGCAGAAAAGAGGCGGTATTTTTTGGAACATTGGGCAGCTATGGAGGAAATAGAATATGCGCAACGAATTATTATCAGTGCAAAGCAAACTCGAAATCATATGTCTCGGATAAGGGGGATTTTTTATGAAAAAGTTTATGACAGCAACGATGATGGCAGCTGTTCTCGCTGCCGGCGGCGCATCTCTGCCGGCGGCGGAGGCTGCGGGCGTATTCTTTGCGGATGCGCTCGTTGTTTCGCCCGCCGTGACAGCGCCCACGGCTGTGCCCGGCACGCGCCCTTCCATCTACATTCCGGGGCAGATCACGACGCCGTACATTGACCGCGCCCTCACGACGGATGAGAATATGTTCTTCCTTGCCATCGAGAAGGCGGATTACAATACCATGCAGCTGATGCTCGACAAGGGCGTCGATATCAACGCCTACTACAGTGTGAAGGACACGACCCCGCTCGGCCGTGCGATGCACATGAACAATCGCACGACAATCCAGTTCCTTCTCGAGCGCGGCGCGGATGTGCAGGGTTATGTCTTTGACCGCGGGGAAAACCGGACGCACTCCTATCTCGTGGCAGCAGCGGACAAGGGCGATCTCGCACTCGTCCAATATCTGCACAACTGGGGGGCGGATATCAATGGGCTTTCGTGGAGCTATGGTTACGGCTTTTACAACGCACTCTTTACCCTCGGTATATCGTCCGATGATCTCAATGTCATGCGCTATCTGATCGCACAGGGCATCAATGTGAACTATGTGACAAGCAACGGCGGTACAACGCCGCTCACCTACTTTGCACAGATGTGGATTCCGGCGGGCGACCGTCAAAATGTCCTCAAAATCCTGCTCGATGCGGGCGCAGACCCTGCAGTTCGAGATCAGTCGGGAAAAACGGCGGTGGACTACTGCATCGCCCGCAACGATCTTGACAGCGCGCGCTTCCTCCAGACATACGTTAGGCAGTAATGATGTGCAAAACAACAAGCTCTCTGCTCGCAGCGCTTGTGATCGCGGGGAGCGTATTCTTCCCGCCTGCGCGCGCGGAGGCGATTGACGCGTGGGGGATTGCGGCGCAGGCACTCGGCGTGCTCGGTGCATATCATTCGGCGCTCGGCGCGGTGCTTGCACTCGGCAACGATGTGAGTGCACAGGTGCAGAGTCAGCGGCAGGACCTTGCAGAGAACGGGCGCGCGCGGAATGCGCGCGACATCGAGCTCGTGGACGGGATCATGGAGCGCCTTGTGCGTGACGGCGACTATGTGCTGCGCGTGAACTCGCTGCCCTTTACGTGGGCAGTTACGGACAGCCCTGTCTTCAACGCCGCGTGCTATCCGACGGACTATGTGACGATCAACCGCGGACTCATCCGCGGGCTGAACAGCAATGTGGACGAGCTCGCCGCCGTGCTCGGGCACGAGATGACGCACGGCATCCGCCAGCACAGCGCACACAACTATGCGCAGGCGGCGGCGCAGTTCTACGGCATGAGCTTCCTCAATATGAACTTCGGACTCATGGACTGGAACAAGCTCAATGCGCTCGTGGGGTACTCTGTCGCGAAGAATGTCACCCTGCCCACGGAGTATGAGGCGGATGAGGGCGGCTTCCGTATCATGACGAGTGCGGGCTTCAACCCGGCGGCGGGGCGGCGGCGATGGCGCGCATGGGCTATTTCGACCATCCTGCAACGGAGCGGCGCGAGGTGAAGCTCGCGCAGTTCATGACGGACTACAGTGCGGGGCATGTGACGGTCACTGACCGCAAGACGGTCTGCATCGACGGGACGCCGCTCCTCACGGTTACATGGACAGATGAGGAGTACGACAACAGCCCCGAGAATGCCTATCTCGTCGCGGGTGCACTTGCACGCGCCTTTCATGACTATGATCGGGCGGAGGACTGGGGGCTTGCCCTTACGCGGGACGGCGGCGCGACGCTCGGCGGCGATGCGCGCGTGAACGAGCTGCTCGTGCACTTTCTTGCAAAGGAGCGGGCGGGGGCGCAGCTTATTTCGCTTGTTCATGAAGCATATGCACGTGAGGCGGAGACGGGTGCACGCGAGAAGCTGCGCGCAGAGGAGAAGGCACGTGCGGATGCACGGGCGGCAGAGCGCAGTGAGGTCGAGAATGCTGATGCAAAGGCGATCAAGAAGATGCGTGAGAACAGCGATGCGTACAGCGACTACGGCGACAGTCAGCGGGCACTCGCGCTGATGGATCGCGTCTTTGCCTCGGAGCACGATGACAGCCGTGCGCTCAGCTATGTCATCCGCGCACGTGCGTATGCCGTGCAGGGCGATGCGGCGCAGGCACTCGCGAATGCCGATCGCGGCGTTGCGGATGACCCGAAGGATGTCTACACGTGGCTGAACCGCTCGGATGTGCGCCGCATGCTCGGCGACCGCACGGGTGCGCTCTCGGATGCATTGAAGGCGATTGAGGTGGACTCGAAGAATCCGTACGGCTATCTGATTGCCGCCGAGCTCTATGATGAGATGGGGGAGAAGGCACAGGCGCAGGAGTATTTCAAGAAGCTCTATGCAGTCGAAAAGGATGCCTTGGGACGCATTCCGGACGAGTACCTCGAGGCGGTGGACAAGCGTGCCTACGAGAAGCGGATGATGGAGAAGAAGAAAGCGCGTGAGGCGCATGAGAAGGAGCTGCGGGAGCAGCTCGACAAAAAAAGCCGTCCGACGGACGGCAGTACAGATTGATGAGGGGCGCGGCACAGAGCCGCGCCTTTTACATGCGCGCAGATCTGCGCCACAGTGCGTAGCAAAGCGCACCCACGGCGATGACGGCAACGTCGACGATGCTGTAGGTGAATGCATAGCCGTAGGTGACGGCGACAACGCCGAGCCCTGCGGCGGCGAGTCCGACGCTGATGTCGAGCGACCAGAAATAGGTCGCCGTGGCGACACCCGCACGCGCGGGCGGCGCACTGCGCACGGCGAGTGTCTGCAGGGCGGGGGTCACGGCGCCGAAGCCCGCCCCGAGGAACACGGCGGCAGCAATGAGCCCCGACAGCCCCTCGATATTTCCGAGGAGGAACATCCCCGCGGCGAAGAGGACGAGCCCCGGATAGACGGTGTAGTCCGATCCCTTTCGGTCGAAGATGCGTCCGACGAAGGGGCGCGTCACGAGGATTGCGCCCGCATAGCACGCGTAGAAGAGGCTCGTCTCGGCGGAGAGACCGAGGCTGCGCGTGTAGAGCGGGATGAAGGTGAGCACACTGCCGTAGGCGAAGAAGAGGATGCCCGCGATGAGTGCGGGGGCGAGTGCGCGGCGCTCGATGAATGTACTGACGGAGAGTGTGCGCTGTGTCTTCGCGGGCAGGATGATCTCATCGGGCAGACGATGTGCGCCGCCCGCCGCAATGGAGATGGCGGCGAGTACGCCGAGCGCGGAAAAGAGCACAGTCGGAGAGAAATACTCCAAGATCAAAAGTCCGATCATGGGACCTGCGACCATCGCAAGATTTGTCGAGAGGGCGAAGTAGCCGATGCCCTCACCCTTGCGTGCGGGCGGGAGGATGAGCGCGGCGAGCGCTGCCGCCGTTGTGGTTGCGACGGCAAAGATGACGCCGTGCACGAGGCGCAGGCCGTAGAGCGTGGAGAGCGTCGCAGCGAATGCAAAGCTGCACATAAGGAGGAAGAAGAGGACTGTGATGACGATCATCAGCCGCCGCTTGTTGACGGCATCGATGAGGATGCCGGCACAGGGGCGCGCGGCGACCGTACCGATCTGGAAGAAGGTCATCGCAAGACCTGCCTCGACATCGCCGCCGCCGTACTCCGTCATGATGATGATCGGCAGCCCTGCGATCATTGCATACTGCGTGATGTAGATGAGGAAATTGCTCAGGCTCATGCCGAGGAATTCCGTCGTCCAGAGCTCTTCGCCCTTTGTACTGTTCATGCGTTCCCTTTCTCTTCCCTGTTTCGATAACGTGTGACCCAATATACTACGATTCGTCCCTCCTGTAAAGCAAGCAGTACTTGCTTTTTTTCATTCCTGTGATAGAATGGCAGGAGTTTTTCGGAGCACCTAGGGGATGGTGCTCCTGTTTTGGAGGAATGGGAATGACGGACATCGGAACAAAGGTGGACGGCGCAGGAAAGCACGCAATCGGCAATCGTGAGGCGCACGCAACGCGTGCCATCTTCTTTGTCAGCGGCTTTGGCGCGGCATCGTGGGCACCGCTCGTGCCTGTTCTGCGTGAGCGCCTCGTAATCGGGGATGATCTTCTGGGGCTGCTCCTCCTCTGTATCGGAATTGGGTCAATCGTCACCATGCCGCTTGCGGGAACGCTTGCTGAGCGCATCGGATGTAGGTGCGTGCTGATCGTGGGGGCAGTCCTCTATGCGGTGAGCCTTCTCTCTATCTGCTTTGTAGACTCCCTCCGGGTCGCTGTTCCCGTCATCTTCCTCTTCGGCGGACTGATGGGCTGTGTCGATGTTGTCATGAATATTGCAGCGGTCATCGTGGAGCAGGGGATCAGGCGGCGCATCATGAGCGGCATGCATGCCTTTTGGAGTCTCGGCGGCTTCATCGGCGCGGGTCTCTACGGCGTCTGGGTTGGTCTCGTGGGGCTGACGCCGCTTCAGTCAACCCTGATTGCCGCAGCACTCATGCTCACGCTGACGGCTGCGTTCGGCAGGTATCTCATTCCCTATGGCGGGGGCGGTGGCACACTCATCGCCATCCCACGCGGGATTGTCGCCTTCATCGGCGTGGCGGCGTTCATCGCATTCCTCAGTGAGGGCGCGGTTATGGACTGGAGCGGCGTCTACCTCACGGCGGTGCGCGGCATGGATCTCGCGCTGGCGGGCATGGGGTTCTCCGTCTTCTCGGCGGCAATGCTGCTCATGCGTTTCCTCGGTGACCGCGTTGTGCAGCGCTTCGGGCAGTGTCCCGTCGCCATGGGCGGCGCACTGCTCACATTCGTCGGCATCCTGCTCATCATGTTCGCACCCGTGGATGCGCTCCTGTATCTTGGTTTCTTTGCCATCGGCATCGGCAGCGCGAACATTGTACCCGTATTCTTCTCTCTGATGGGCAAACAGACCGTCATGCCCATCGGCACGGCGGTCTCCGCTGTCAGCACAATGGGCTACCTCGGCATTCTCGCGGGGCCTGCCGCCATCGGCTTCGTCTCCGCGCATACGAGCCTCACGACAGCATTTGGCATGCTCGCCGCGCTCAGCCTCCTGCAGGCTGTGGTCGGATTCTATGTATTCAGGAAGCTGGTCTGAGGTCAATAGGTACAGGAGATTTTCGGACGAAAAATGGGATTTTGTTGTATGAAAAATTCGTATACAGTATAAGTAGAGATCAAATGGAGGTTGTGACATGAGCACACATGATGAAATCAAAGCCGAAGAGATTGAAAATCTCGATATTGAGAAGTACAGGGACAAGTACTCCGAGGAGGGGCTTTGGGAGAAGATCCGCAAGAACATTGCCAAGATCGGCGTTAAGGTCATCTATCAGGCGCTGCTCCTCTTTTATGTGGCGCAGTCGCCGAACTGTCCCGCGAAGATCAAGGCGGGCATCATCGGCGCGCTTGGCTATCTGATCTCTCCGCTCGATCTGATTCCGGACTTTATGCCAGGTATCGGCTTTGCCGACGATGCCGCGGCGATTGCGGCGGCTGTTGCACTTGCGCAGGTCTACATCAGCGATGAGATTCGCGCGCAGGCACGTGCGAAGATCGTCGACCTGCTCGGAGAGGATGCGCTCGCACATATCGAGGATTGAATTTGATAATTTTTATTGATTATTGACTGGTAACATATGTTACGTCTACGGAGAGGCTCCTTTGCTATAATCAACACAACAAATGTGTATTATTGCAAAGGAGAGTTTCTCATGGATGCTAAAATGTTTTGTTATCAGTGTCAGGAGACGGCGGGCGGCAAGGGCTGCACGGTGCAGGGCGTCTGCGGCAAGAAGCCGGATGTCGCGGAGATGCAGGATCTGCTCGTCTATGTGACGAAGGGGCTCGGTGCTGTGACGACGGCGCTGCGCGCAGAGGGCAAGAAGGTTGCGATCGAGGTCAACCACCGCGTGACGATGAACCTCTTCATTACGATCACGAATGCGAACTTCGACCGTGAGGCGATCATCGACGTGATCGAGGAGACGCTCGCGCTGAAGTCGGATCTGCTCGCGCAGGTTGCAGATGCGTCGAAGCTGCCCGAGGCGGCACATTGGACGGCTCCGCGTGCAGAGTTCGAGGCGAAGGCCAAGACGGTCGGCGTGCTCGCAACGGAGAACGAGGATGTCCGCAGTCTGCGCGAGCTGACGACGTACGGCCTGAAGGGGCTGTCTGCCTATGTCGAGCACGCAAATGCGCTCGGTCATGAGAATGAGGAAATCGATGCCTTTATGCAGCGTGCACTGGCACAGCTGCTCGACGACTCTCTCGACGGCAATGCGCTGACGGCGCTGGTACTCGAGACGGGCAAGTGGGGCGTGGACGGTATGGCTTTGCTCGATGGCGCGAACACGAGCACGTATGGACATCCCGAGATCTCGAAGGTGAAGCTCGGTGTCGGAAACCGCCCTGGTATTCTCATTTCGGGGCATGACCTCAAGGATCTCGAGCGTCTCTTGGAGCAGACGAAGGGCACGGGCGTCGATGTCTATACGCACGGCGAGATGATCCCCGCGCATTACTACCCCGCATTCAAGAAGTACGATAACCTCGTGGGCAACTACGGCAATGCGTGGTGGCTGCAGAAAGAGGAGTTTGAGAAGTTCAACGGTGCGATCCTCATGACGACGAACTGCGTCGTTCCGCCGAAGGACAGCTACAAGGATCGTCTCTTCACGACGGCTGCGGTTGGCGTGCCGGGCTGCACGCACATCCCACTCGTGAACGGTGAGAAGGACTTTACGCCCGTCATCGAGTGTGCGAAGAAGTGTGCACCTCCGACGGAGCTGGAGACGGGCGAGATCGTCGGCGGCTTCGCGCATGAGCAGGTCTTTGCCGTGGCGGACAAGGTCGTCGAGGCGGTCAAGAGCGGCGCGATCAAGAAGTTCGTCGTCATGGCGGGCTGCGACGGCCGCATGAAGTCGCGTGAGTACTACGGTGAGTTCGCGGAGGCTCTGCCGCACGACACGGTTATCCTCACGGCGGGCTGCGCGAAGTACAAGTACATCAAGAAGGATCTCGGCGACATCGGCGGCATCCCGCGCGTGCTTGATGCGGGGCAGTGCAACGACTCTTACTCGCTCGCGCTCATCGCACTGAAGCTGAAGGAAGTGTTCGGTCTGGATGATGTGAATAAGCTCCCGATTGCGTACAACATTGCGTGGTACGAGCAGAAGGCGGTCATCGTTCTCCTTGCGCTGCTCCACCTCGGTGTGAAGAACATCCACCTCGGCCCCACGCTTCCCGCATTCCTCTCTCCGAATGTCGCAAAGGTACTCGTCGAGACCTTCGGCATCGGCGGCATCACGAATGTTGAGGACGATATGGCAATGTTTGGCATTGAGGTGAATGCGCCCGAAGCTGCTGCTGTGTAAAATAATATCCGTTCATAGATAAGTAAATGGGACTTCCGTACGAAACAAAATGTTCTTTCGTACGGAAGTCCCGTTTTTGCGTGAGTTTACAGTGCCGCCCGCAGGAGATTCCGCGTATAGTCCTCGCTTGGTTCTCTGAGGACGCGGCTGGTCTCGCCCTGCTCGACGATGCGTCCGTCCTGCATGATGAGGACGCGACCTGCGATGGAGCTGACGAGCGGCAGATCGTGCGAGATGAAGAGGAGACTCATGGCGTGTTCCTGCTGCAAGTGCAGGAGGAGCGCGACGATCTTCGCCTGTACGGAGACATCGAGCGCGGAGGTCGCCTCATCGCAGATGAGAATGTCGGGGTGCACCGCCATCGCGCGCGCAATCGCGGCACGCTGACACTCGCCGCCGCTCATCTCATGTGGGTAGCGCGCTGCATAGGAGGCGGGGAGTCCCACCTCGGCGAGGAGCTGCGCGACGCGCTTGTCGGTGTCGCGTTCGTCGGGGGTGCACAGGCGGCAGATGGTCTCACCGATCATTGCGCCGATGGTGCGGCGCGGGTTAAACGAGCCGACTGCATCCTGAAAGACCATCTGCATGCGCGTGTAGAGCGCGCGACGCTCCCTGCCCGAGGTGTGCGTGATATCCCTGCCGCCGAGGAGGATGCGTCCACCTGTCGGTGCATGCAACCCCGTGAGCAGCTTTGCAACGGTGGATTTTCCACTGCCGCTCTCGCCGACGATGCCGAGGAGTTCACGTTGCGCAAGGGAGAAGGAGATGCCGTCGATTGCCTGGACGCGTCCCGCCGCATCGTCGAAGTGCATGGAGACGTTGTTAAAGCGCAGGAGGTCTTGGAAATGGGCGCCCCTTCCACCGCTTACGCGGTCCCCCTCCCCCGTCGTGACGAGGGAGGCTATGGGAGCGGTGTTTTTCTCTGCATGATCTCTGCGGTCGCAGTCCGTATGTGTCGCAGCGGACATCTTCGGTACGGCCGAAAGCAGTTCCCGCGTATAGGGGTGCTGCGGGTTTCCGAGCACCTCGGTCACGGTACCCTGCTCGACGATCTTCCCTTTGCACATGACGGCGACGCGGTCGGCGATGTGGCGCACGACGCCGATGTTGTGCGTGATGAGGAGGATTGCCGTGCCCGTGCGCTCTTTGAGCGCACGCAGCTCGTCGAGGACTTGCAGCTGGATCGTCGCGTCGAGTGCCGAGGTCGGCTCATCGGCGAGGAGGAGCTGCGGGCGCAGGATGACGGCGAGTGCGATCGCGGCACGCTGTGCCATGCCGCCCGACAGCTCGAACGGATACGTTGCGAGGATACGACGCACATCGGAAAATCCCATGCCGCCGAATACTTCTGCCGCGCGTGCGTAGATTTCCTCACGCGACAGATTGGTGTGTGCACGCATCGTCTCAACGAGCTGCGTGCCAATCTGCCGCGTAGGGTTCAGCGAAGCACCTGCATACTGAAACACCATTGCGATCTCCTCGCCGCGCAGTCTGCGCCGCTCTCTCTCGGAGAGTACGGCGAGGTTCTTCGTGTCAAAAGAGACCGTACCTGCGTGAATCTCAGTGGAGAGTCCGCGAATCTGCGCGATTGCCTTGAGCAGCGTGGATTTGCCGCTGCCGCTCTCGCCAACAATGCCAAGCACCTCGCCCGTGTGAAGGCTGATGCTGATGTCCTCGATCACGGCATCGCCGCCGTACCCCGCAGTCAAATGGTCAATTCGTAAGAGTTCCTGCATGACGCTGCTCCGCTGTGCGCTGTGTGTGCGCTCACTTCTTATCCAGATCCTTTGTCACATGATAGTAGTCGCTCGGCGTGGAGAGGAAACCGGTGACCTTCTTCGAGATGCCGACCTGCATATTGTTGAACCCAATGAAGTCCATCGCCGCATCGTCGATCACCTGCTGCTGAATGTGGTTGACGAGCGCGATGCGCTTTGTCGAGTCAACTGTATTCGGCAGATCGGCCAGCAGCTGCTCCACGATGGGGTTCGTGTAGTGCCCAAAGTTTGCAACGCCCTTTGCGCTCAGCACGTCACGCAGGAATGCATACGGGTCGCCCGTTGGCATGGTGATGACGGAGTAAAGACCGATTTCGTATTCGCCCGCCTTGTAGTAGTTCGATTTCTCATGCGAAACGATGTTGACGTTGATGCCAATTTTCTTGAGCTGTGCCTGCATCTCCGTTGTGATGTTCTCGTTGAAGAGACGCTTGTAGACACCCATCTCGACGGTCAGCGGCTGTCCATTCTTCTCGACGATGCCGTCGCCGTTCGTGTCCGTATACCCTGCCGCCGCAAGCACCTGTTTTGCCTTTTCAGGATCGTAGGAGCGTGCCTTGAGTGCGGGATCGCCATAGGGCGTGGAGGCGAGGAACGCACTGTTCGAGGCAGTCATTGCGCCCTTGAGGTACTGGTCGCCGATGGTCTTTTTGTCGACACCGTACATGATCGCCTGACGAACCGCAGGATCGGTGAGCTTATCGAGGTTCATGTAGAGCTGATAGGTACGCGTCTGCGGTGTCTTGACAACCGTAAACTTGTCATTCGCCGCAATCGTCTCTGCCGTCTCGGGGCTGAGATCCAGTGCTACGTCGATCTCATCGCCCTGCAGTGCCATTGCGAGCGTGTTGAAGTCCGCGATCTTCGTGTACTCGACCTCGTCGACCTTCACGTCACCGCCCCAATACTTCGGGTTCTTCGTCATGACGGCGTGCTTGTCCGCCTCAAAGCTGCTCATGACAAAGGGACCCGTGCAGATGGGCGCATTCTCAAAGTCCTTCGTGTCTGCAACATCGACGATGACAGCGTACGGGTCGCACAGATCGTTGACGAGGGTCGCATACGGTGCTTTTGTACGGATCGTGAGGACATTTCCCTCTGCCGTGTACTCTGCATCCTTCAGCCACGCGGCGCGGTCATTCGTCTCCGCCGTGCGTTTGAGCGAGGCAATGACCTTGTCTGCCGTCATCTTCTCCCCGTTGGAGAATGTGACATTGTCCTTCAGTGTGATGCGCCAGACCGTCGGCTCAATATTCTCCGCCTTCTCTGCGAGCCACGGCTGCGGTTTCATACTGTCATCGAGACGGAAGAGTGTTTCGCCGACACCGTAGCGTACGGCATACCAGCCCATCCACTCCTTCGCGGGATCCATCGAGCTCGTCACGGCGACTGTGCCGCCGACGCGCACGATTTTCTTGCTGTCTGCCGCCTGATCCGAGCCGCCGCAGCCGCTCATCGTGAGCGGAACGGCGAGCAGGAGCGCGGCGCAGAGACGTTTCAGTGTTTTGTTCATGGGAATCCTCCTGAAAAATATTTATCAGAGATGCTGTATGCGCTGTGTAAGCCTCACGCGAACGCCTCGTTACGCAAGTGATCGTGTGCTTATTCGCC
>NZ_ALKG01000108.1 GCF_000286455.1 Selenomonas sp. FOBRC6 | reverse complement strand
TTAAGAAGTCATTCTTGAATCGATTATAACATAGATCATCTATGCTTTCTAGTCCCACTCATTCGGGGGGCTATTTTATCTGGTTTGTTGTGCTTTTCGTATTACGGGGTTGCTTTGCAGTTATATTTTAGGGAAGCACTGATAAATTCAGCACCGTCATCTTAGCGCATCTTTTTTGCCCGCACTTCGTCGGCAAATCCTCCACATAGCCATCGCTATGCGTCCGGTTTGCCTCCTAGTTCGGACGGAAAAATCTCCGCCAATCTGACGGACTTCATTTTATCAGCGATTCCCTAGTTTCGTTTTCGCTGTCAGTGGCGTAGAAATCCAACAGCTTTCGCGAGAATTCCTGCTCCTTCTTTCGAATGAACTGGAGCAGGCGTCGCTTGAATAAAATGATCTCTCGGCGCCTTGTCTGTTCCGTCACCTTTTCTGTTACCATGAACAGCTCGCGCACCGGACTTCCGATCGGCAGCCCGGATATCGAGCAGCGCCGCTCCTCCAAAAAATTCATGCAGACGCTACATGGCGCGAAAAACCAGCTGCTCTCATCCAGCCAGTCCAAGGCGATCTTTGCGGAATCGACGGAGAACTTTGGCGGATACGAATATGGGAAATACTTGTTGTGCCACCTTCGATATTCTTCGCCCCAGTTGAAAAAAATCTGCTGCTCGATATCCAGATCGGAGGGGCGCAACATCTTTTTATGGTAGTCCGGATTTTGCGTTACGACCATCAAATTTTCTTCGTGGATCTTTTGTACATGGAGGTTTGGAATGATAAACCGAGAAAGCGGAAAGCCGATATCGATGAGGTTCAGGCGAACTTGTTCATAGATTTCGAGCGTATGCAGCGTTTTCACCTGAAGATGCCAAGTGATCTTGTCCTGCTTCAATTCCCGAAAGAATTCGTTGAAAAAATAATTGTTTACACTGTTTACCGACCCAATGCTGATTTCCAGATGTTCCTTTTCATATTTGAAATTTTCCAGTTCATGGTCAAGCTGCAGCCATTTTCGGGCGATGGGGAGAAAGCTCATCCCTGCGGATGTGAGCTCCGTGCGTTTTGCACCCTTACTGCGGACGATAAGGTTTGTTCCAAGCCGCTGCTCCAGCTCTTTGAGCCGATGACTTACTGTGGCCTGCGTCACGTACATCGCTCGAGCCGCTTTGCTGATATTTTGCATGACGGATACCGTTACAAAGGTATCGATTAACTCCCGCTCCAAAATCAGCCCTCCTCTCATAATAGTTTATTATATCGATATCGATTCAGTCATGTCAAATAGATCATAATATATATAAATACAAAAATTATATATATTTATCATAAGGCACGTTTGTTTTTCTTACGTGTCTTTTTTGATTATACTAACAATATAAAGTGAACTTTGCAGATTTGAGGAGGCGCGTCATATGAAGATAATGGACTGTACGCTGCGCGATGGAGCCAATGTCGTCGGTAGCGGGTTCTCCGAAGAGATGACCCGGATGATTACGGAAGGTCTGATCGCGAGTGGGATCAACATCATTGAGATCGGGCATGCCACAGGACTCGGCTCAATGAAAAATGGCGGAAAATCGGCGCCGGTCACGGACGAAGGCTATATGGAAGCCGTGCAGCCCTACGTCGAGCGCGCGGAAATCGGCATGTTTCAGCTGGCTCGCAATGTCGATGAGGAACTGATTCACCTTGCTGCACAAAAGAAACTGAGTTTTTTGCGCGTCGGCGCCAACGCCGGGGACGGAAAAAGTGCGGAGCGTGCGATCAAATGTGTTCGCGATGCGGGGCTTGCGGCTAAGTACAGCATGATGAAGGCCTACGTGTTGACGCCAGATGAGCTCGCGGAGGAGGCCGCGCTGCTCGAGAGCTATGGGGTGCAGGCAATCACAATCATGGATTCTGCTGGCTTCATGTTTCCGACGCAGGTAGCGGAATATACGGAGAAAATGGTCGCTGCCGTCTCCGTCCCGGTCGGCTTCCACGGGCACAGCAATCTCGGCATGGCGCAGGCGAATGCCATAGCAGCGGCTCGTGCAGGCGCGGGCTTCGTCGACTGCGGACTTATGGGCATGGCGCGGAGTGCTGGGAATATCACGACAGAGGGCATCATCGCAGCCTTTCAGCGGCAGGGGGCATGCATCGAGTACGACCTGTATCGGCTGCTGACTTTTATCGATGACAAGCTGATTCCCGCTATGGCAGCATATGGCTTCCACGCGCCCGTGACGCCGCTCGATCTTGTCCTCGGTTGGTCCGGTTGCCATTCGAGTTTTCTGCCGCTCTTTCGTGAAGCGGCACAGGAGAAGCACGTCGATCTCTATCGGCTCGTCGTGGAGGTATCTGCAATCGATCAAAAGATGCCGACGCGTGCGTTGATATGGAGTACCGCCGAAAAACTTGCCGGATGAAAAATCTACGAATTAGGAGGGAAACTATAATGGATACGCAGACGAAGAGCCGGACGAAATTTCGTTGGTTTGTTCTGACAATGATCTTTCTCATCTATATGGTGGCGGGGGCAGACCGTTCGAACATCGGCATGGTTGTGCCTTACATCAAAGACAGTTTTGAGCTCACGAATACCGACATCGGTGCTATGTCGAGCTTCTTCTATTTGACCTATGCAGTCGTGCAGATTCCTGCCGGTCATCTATACAGTAAACATGGTACGCGATTTCTCTATGCGCTTTCGATCTTCTTTACGTCCGTCGCGACGCTGATCATGGGTCTTGCGAACTCGGGGCTGCAGCTCAAATGGGCGCGTGCGCTGCTCGGGTTGGCCGAAGGCTCGATCAACATCGGATCTGTCTCCGTCATCAACAAATGGTTTCCCACGCAGGAAAAAGGGATTGCGATGGGGCTATATCTCTCCTCCATCAAATTTGCCCCCGCCTTCGTGCCGCCCCTTTGTGCATGGCTGATCATGACATACGGTTGGCGCAGCGTATTCTATGCCTTTGCTGTGCCCGGTTTCTTCCTCACGGTTCTCTGGTATTTCTTTGTGCGCGACAACCCGCGCGACAGCAAGTTTGTCAATGAGGCGGAAGTCCACTATATCGAGAATCCCGTCATCCCGTCCGTTGCGGAGAAAAAGGATGCCACAGACAATACGTCGACCAGCATTGGCGGCACATTGGATCGCCTCATCCGCACGCGTATCGTTGAGCCATTGGCGAACAACGCGCAGATTCTACGTTCATGGAACGTGTGGGCGGATGCACTCGGCTACTTCGGTCTCGTTGCCATCACCTATACGATCATGACGTGGATTCCAACCTACCTCGTGCAGGTCAAGCAATTCTCCATTATCAAGGTCGGCCTTGTGGCTGCAGCACCTTGGGTCGGAGCCGTTCTCGGCAACGTGATCGGCGGAACGCTCTCGGACAAGGTGTTCCGTAGTCGGCGTAAGCCCGTTATGATGATCACGGCTGTGAGTACGATCTTCCTCATGTACTCCCTGAAGTATGCGCCGAATGATATGACCATCCTCGGCATCATGCTCCTCCTCGCGGGCATCTTCCTCAATCTCGGCTATTCCATGTTTCTCGCCTATCCAATGGGGATTGCCACGAAGGACAAAGTGCCGTTTGCCGCAGCCATCGTCAATACGGCGGGCTCGCTCGGCGGCGCGTTCGGCCCCCTTGCCGTCGGCATGATTCTCGATGCCTTCGGCTGGGACCAGGTGTTTACCTTCCTCGCGGGACTTTCTCTCTTTGTGCTGCTCTTGCTCATCACAATGATCGAACCGATTCAGCAAAAGCGTACGACGGCAGAGAACAAATAATCTGTGCTTGCCCAAGGGGGAGAACATATGAAAACGTTTATCCTTGATCCAATTTCAGAGGATGCACTCGCGTATGCACGGACGCGGCTGGATGTTGTTGCATGGAACGAAGAGAATATCTTCCATGCGGAGGAAGCAGAGGCCGTTATTGTTCGAACCTATCGGATGAATCGCACGAATATCGATCGGATGCCGAAGCTCCGCATCATTGCGAAGCACGGCGTCGGTGTCGACAACATTGACATTCCCTACGCGTGCTCCAAGGGGATTTGCGTCACCAATACCCCGACCGCAAATTCCAACTCTGTGGCAGAGCTCATCATCGGGCTGATTCTGGACTGTGCGCACAAGATTACGGCGAGCCATTTGGCGTGCATGAAGGGGCTTGAGCGAAATCAGCCGATGTTCCTGAGCGGATATGAGATTACGGGAAAACGCTTGGGGCTGATCGGTCTGGGGAACATTGGGCGAATTGTCGGGCGGCGTTTGAAAGCCGGCTTCGACATGGACGTTCTCGGCTATGATCCGTTTGTTACGAAGGAACAGTGCAATGCTGCCGGATTTGCTTTCGCAGAAACTCCTGACGAGATCTATCGAAGCTGTGATATAATCTCTGTTTCCGTTCCTCTCACGGAGGGGACGCGTGACATGATCGGAAGAGATGCGCTTGCGAAAATGAAGCCGAGCAGCATCCTTATCAATGCGGCGCGCGGCGGCGTCGTCGATGAGGTGGCGCTGGTGGAGGCGCTCAAAGAAAATCGAATCTTCGGCGCAGCTGTCGATGCCTTTGTCGAAGAGCCCGTACCGAAGAATCACAGACTTTTCTCCTGTGGCAACTTCGTTGGCACGCCCCATAACGGCGCGAACACCACGGACGCGCTGACGCGCATGGGAACAGAGGCGGTCGATGAGATCGTTCGTTTCGAGAGAGGAGAGGCGACGCGAACAAGGCTTGGGACATAGTGAAGTAACGAGGGAGGAAACAGCATTACTGTGTCTTTTATAATTTTTTGGGGCAAGCAGAGAAAAACTTGAAAAAGGGGGTTGACGAGAGTTAACCTCCTG
>NZ_ALKG01000107.1 GCF_000286455.1 Selenomonas sp. FOBRC6 | reverse complement strand
GGCAGATAAGCGCACGACCGCTTGCGTAACTAAGCGTTCGCGTGGGACGTGCACATCAGGTAAATAACGTCAGAAAGGAGGACGCTCATGCAGCTCGATGCGCGTCTCGCGGCGATTGCCGCATTCGTCCCGCACGGAACAGTGCTCGCGGACATCGGCGGCGACCACGCCTATCTCGCCGCGACCCTCGTCATGGAGGGCATCGCCCCGCGCGCCGTCGTCGGCGACCTCAGCGCAGGTGCGTGTGAGGCGGCGCGGCGTACAGTTGGCGCACAGCGGCTCACGCGCGAGATCGACGTGCGGCAGGGCGATGGGCTGTCCGTCCTCACGCCGGGCGAGGCGGAGTCCATCGTCATCGCGGGCATGGGCGGTGCGCTCATCACAGAGATTCTCTCGGGCGCGCCCGATGTGCTCGCGCGCGTGCAGACTCTCGTCCTCCAGCCCATGAACGGCGCGGCAAAGCTGCGCCGCTGGCTCTGCGAAAACGGCTGGAACATCGTGGACGAAACGCTTGCGCGTGCAAACGGCCGCCTTTACGAGATCATCCGCGCCGAGCGCGGCGCGTGCGAGATGCCCGACGAAGTGCTGCTCTTCATTGGGCCAAAGCTGTTTGAAAAGCGCGACCCTCTCCTCAGGGAACATATCGATGCGCAGATCGAAAAGCTGACCCGCGCCGCCGCCGGCATGGGCGCAAGCCCGACGGCACGGCAGAGTGCGGAATATCGGGAGACGGTGTCGCAGATCGCGGCGCTGCGGACAATGTTGGCGCAGTTCTAAGCGTTTGCGAGGGGGATGCGCCTTACAACACACATATATGGAAACAAAGGAGGTTCACATGCTCAGCTGTCAGCTCATCATGAACGCGCTCGAGCGCATCGCACCGCGCCGCCTCGCCGAGGACTGGGACAACCCCGGACTCCTCGTCGGCAGCTACGCGCAGAAGGTCGAACGCGTCCTTGTCGCGCTCGATGTCGATGACCGCGTCACCGAGGAAGCCATCGCACGCGGGGCGGACATGATCGTCGCGCACCATCCCGCGATCTTTCGCGGCATGAAGCAGCTGCGCACCGACCTCCCTCTCGGGAAGCGTCTCGCCGCCCTCCTCACACACGGCATCGCCGTCGCGGCGGCGCATACGAACCTCGATGTTGCGCACGGCGGCGTCAACGACGTGCTTGCCGCGCATCTCGGTCTCGAAAAACTCTCCTCCTTCGTTATTTCGAGTCAGGAGGAGGGCGTGACCGAGAGCCTTGGTCGCATGGGCGTGCTCCCCGCACCCCTGGCGATTGAGGACTTCGCACGCACGGTGAAGGAGCGCCTCGGCGTCAGCCACGTCCGTCTCGCCGCCGTAGCGGCGCGCCCCGTGCGTCGCGTTGCGGTTTGCGGCGGCGCGGGTGCGGAGTTCATCGACAACGCCGTGCGGCTCGGCGCGGATGTCTACGTCACGGGCGATGTGAAGTATCACGACGCCCAGCGCGCCGTGGAGCAGGGCATGCACATCATCGACGCGGGGCACTTCGGCACGGAGGCGCCCGTCCTGCCCGTCCTCGCCGAGCAGCTCCGCGCAGAACTTGCATCCGAACATGGAGAAATTGAGATTTTTGTCACAGACACGCAGCGAGACGTGTTCGATGTCATTATATAAGGAGAGAACAATGGATCAGAAGCATATCCGCAATTTTTCCATCATCGCCCACATCGACCACGGCAAATCCACCATCGCCGACCGCCTCATCGAGTATACGGGTACACTCTCCGAGCGTGAGATGGAGGCGCAGGTGCTCGACAGCATGGATCTCGAGCGTGAGCGCGGCATCACGATCAAGGCACAGACCGTGCGCCTCGACTACCGCGGCGAGGACGGCGAGCTGTACGAGCTGAACCTCATCGACACGCCGGGACACGTTGACTTCAACTACGAGGTCTCGCGCAGCCTTGCCGCATGCGAGGGCGCGCTCCTCGTCGTGGACGCGGCGCAGGGGGTGGAGGCACAGACGCTCGCGAACGTCTACCTTGCGCTTGAACACGACCTCGAGATCGTCCCCGTCATCAACAAGATCGACCTGCCGAGCGCGGAGCCTGACCGCGTGAAGCATGAAATCGAGGACACAATCGGACTCGACACGAGTGCCGCCGTCCTCGCCTCGGCAAAGACGGGGCTCGGCATCAAGGAAGTCCTCGACGCCGTCGTCGCGTTTGTCCCGCCGCCCGAGGGCGACCCGAGTGCGCCGCTGCGTGCGCTCATTTTCGACTCCTATTTCGACCCATACAAGGGCGTCATTGCGAATGTGCGCGTCAAGGAGGGCACGATCAAAAAGGGCATGAAGCTGAAGCTCATGGCGACGGGCAAGACCTTCGAGGTTACGGATGTCGGCTGCTTCCGCCCGCAGCCCGTCGATACGGGCGCGCTCGGCACGGGTGAGGTCGGCTTCATCGCGGGCGCGCTGAAGGATGTGCGCGATGTGCGCGTCGGTGACACCGTGACGGGCGCGGAGAGACCCGCTGCCGAGGCATTGCCCGGCTATCGCGGCGTCACGCCGATGGTCTTCTGCGGACTCTACCCCGAGGACAGCAAGGACTACGACAACCTGCGCGAGGCGCTCGAAAAGCTCCAGCTCAACGACGCCGCGCTCGTCTTCGAGCCGGAGACCTCCATCGCGCTCGGCTTTGGCTTCCGTTGCGGCTTCCTCGGACTCCTGCACATGGACGTCATACAGGAACGCCTCGAACGCGAGTACAACCTCGGGCTCATCATGACGGCGCCCTCCGTTGTCTACCACGTCTACCGCACGGACGGCACAATGCGTGAGGTCAGCAACCCCGCCGACCTGCCGCCGACAACGGAGATCGACCACATCGAGGAGCCGTGCGTCAAGGCGACCGTCATCGTCCCGAAGGACTACGTGGGTGCGGTCATGGAGATCTCGCAGGAAAAGCGCGGTGTCTTCCAGACGATGGACTACCTCGACGCAACGCGCGTCATGGTCATCTATCACATCCCGCTGAACGAGATTCTCTATGACTACTTCGACCGTCTGAAATCCGCGACGCGCGGCTACGCGTCCCTCGACTACGAGCTGATTGACTACCAGACCTCGAATCTCGTGAAGCTCGACATCCTCCTCAACGGCGATCCCGTGGACGCGCTCTCGACCATCGTCCACCGCGATCGCGCCGTTGCGCGCGGCCGTCAGCTTGCCGTGAAGCTCAAGGGCATCATTCCTCAGCAGATGTTTGAGATCCCAATCCAGGCGGCGATCGGAAGCAAGATCATTGCGCGCGAGAACGTGCGCGCGCGCCGCAAGGACGTGCTCGCGAAATGCTACGGCGGCGACATCACGCGCAAGCGCAAGCTGCTCGAAAAGCAGAAGGAGGGCAAGAAGCGCATGAAGGCGGTCGGCAGCGTCGAATTGCCCCAGGAGGCGTTTATGGCGGTTCTCAAGATTGATGAGTAAGACTTGGGGGCTCTATGCCCACATCCCTTATTGCGTGAAAAAATGTGCATACTGCGACTTCGTCTCTGCCGCAAATGCAGCTGCGGCGGAGATGGAGGACTATGCGGCGGCGCTGCGGGCGGAGATTCTGCGCGAGGCACCGCCGCTTCGCGCGTGTCGGGGCGATGTGCGGACGGTCTATCTCGGCGGCGGTACGCCGACCGCACTGCCCGCCGCGCTCCTCACGCAGATACTCAATACCATCCATGATGCGGCAGGGGAGCCTCTTGAATGCACGGTTGAGATGAACCCGGGCACGGTGGACGAGGAATATCTCGTACAGCTCAGAGCGGCGGGCGTCAGCCGCCTCAGCCTCGGCGTACAGAGTTTCGATGATCGACTGCTACGCGTCATCGGGCGCATTCACACGGCGGAGGAGGCGCGCGCGGCAGTCCGCGCGGCACGTGCGGCGGGCTTCGATAATCTCAGCCTCGACCTCATGTATGCGCTGCCAACGCAGACTCTTGCTGATCTCAAGCAGAGTGTCAACGAAGCGCTCGCCCTCGCGCCTGAACATATCTCTGTCTATGGTCTCATCGTCGAGGAGGGCACACCATTTGCCGCTGCAGAGGCGGCGGGACGGCTCGCGCTCCCCGATGAGGATGCGGCGGAGGAGATGTACGACTATCTGATGGCGGAGCTGCCCGCGCGCGGCTATCGCCGCTATGAGATCTCGAACTTTGCGCACGCAGGCTATGAGAGCCGCCACAACCTCGGCTACTGGCAGAACGTGCCCTACCTCGGCGTCGGCGCAGCGGCGCACTCCTATGTGGACGGCGTGCGATGGGGCAATGAGACGGATACGCGCGCCTACATCCGCGCCATCCGTGCGGGCGCGTCTGTCCGCACGCCCGAGGACGCGGAGCGCACGGCGGCGAACGCGATGGAGGAGTACGCCTTCCTCGCCCTGCGCACAGCGGAGGGAATTGATGAGGCGGATTTTCACCGCACATTTGGCGTGAGCATTGATGCCGTTTATAGCACTGTGATCACGCAGCAGATCAAGCGCAACCTGCTGTGCCGCGCGCAGGGGCATATCGCCCTTACGGCGGCAGGTATGAAGCTGGGCAACGAAGTCTTTGCCGCATTTTTGCAGGAGAAATGATTCCATTAACGATAAATTTGTGCTATGATAGCTATTGTTTCACGTTGTTATCATCCAAAAGGAGAAAATCTATGAAAACATTGACCATGATCGAGATGGCGGGCTGCCCCTACTGCGCGAACGCCCACCGTGCGATGAACGCGCTGCGCGCCGAGGGCGGCTCGTATGCGGATGTGACAGTCGATTTCATCGACGAGAACCGCGAACCCGAGAAGACGCAGCCGTTTGCAGGACAGTACTACTACGTGCCGAGCATCTTCATGGATGGTGAGAAGCTCTACGAGGCACAGCCGGGGCATAGCTACGACAAGATCTATGCCGAGGTAAAGCATGCGTTCGATGCAGTGCGTGAGAAAACGCACAATTCATGAAAAATATGACAAAGTTGCATGAGAAAAACGAAAATAAAACTTGTAAAATTATCTGAAATCCAGCATAATAACGAATGTGCTATTTTCACAATATACATAAAGATCCTCGCGGATGCGATCGTGTACGGGTAGCGCGGCGGCGTTCACGAGGGGAAAAACAAGATGAGGTGAGTTTATGCATCAACCCGTTACTGACAATCCATTTGTCATCATGTTCATCAACATGGTCATTGTCTTCGCTGTTCTGACAGTGATCTGGGGGCTCATCGAGCTGACCCACAGACTTGACCCGACGAAGAAGAAGGAAGAGCCGCCTGCGGCGGTGCCTGCCGCTCCTGTGCCCCCCCCCGCAGCACCCGCTGCGCCTGCTGTTCCGGCGGGGCTGTCCATGGAGACCGTTGCCGTCATCGCAGCAGCCGTCACCGCCTGTGGCTACAGCGTGGAGCAGATTCATGCGATTCGTCCGGCAGAGCAGCCCGTGTGGCGCAACTTCGGCCGTACGCAGGGAATGCGCACCGCGCGCTGAGGAGGGAGTGAGATACTATGGATTTTATCAATGCATTTACCGTCTCCCTGCAGGCCGTCGTCGATGGCAGCGGATTCGTGGGAATGACCGGCGGCAACGTCATCATGATCGCGGTCGGACTCATCCTGCTCTATCTCGCCTTTGCACGCGACTTTGAGCCGCTGCTCCTCAGTCCGATCGCATTCGGCTGTATCCTCGCGAACATCCCGTTCAACGGCTTCGAGGAGCCGGGCGTCATGTCCGCGATCGGCATGGGTATCAAATACGAGATCTTCCCGCCGCTCATCTTCCTCGGCGTCGGTGCGATGACGGACTTCGGACCGCTGATTGCACGTCCCTCGAGCCTTCTCATGGGCGCTGCGGCACAGTTCGGCGTCTTTGTTGCTCTCCTCGGTGCGATGTGGTTTGGCTTCACGGCACAGGAGGCAGGCTCCATCGGCATCATCGGCGGTGCGGACGGTCCGACGTCGATCTACCTCGCTACGAAAATGGCACCACACCTTCTCGGCGCGATCGCTGTCGCCGCGTATACCTACATGGCTCTCGTTCCGCTCATTCAGCCGCCGGTTATGCAGCTGCTCACCTCCAAGAAGGAGCGTGAGGTCATCATGGAGCAGGCGCGTGAGGTCACGAAGTTCGAGCGTATCGCATTCCCGATTGTCTCGACTATCTTCATCAGCCTTCTCCTCCCGTCCATCACAGCTCTTCTCGGTATGCTGATGCTCGGCAACCTCTTCCGTGAGAGCGGCGTGACGGATCGTCTCTCCGATACGGCGCAGAACGCCCTCATCAATACGGTCACGATCTTCCTCGCGCTTGGCACGGGTCTCACGATGAGTGCAGAGAACTTCCTCGTTGCTGAGACCATCCTCATCATCTTCCTTGGTTTTGTCGCCTTCATCTTTGGTACGGCGGCAGGCGTTGTCCTCGGCAAGATCATGTGCCGCGCGACGGGCTGGAAGGTCAACCCGCTCATCGGCTCTGCGGGCGTCTCCGCTGTTCCGATGGCGGCACGCGTCAGCCAGATCGTCGGCATCAAGGCAAAGCCGGGCAACTACCTCCTCATGCACGCCATGGGACCGAACGTCGCGGGCGTTATCGGTACGGCGGTTGCGGCAGGTACGATGCTCGCAATGCTGATGTGACACATTCCCTCCTATAAAATTTTCGGAGGCAGGATAGCTCCCTGCCTCCATTACCCCCTAGCATTTGACAAAACCCTCCTTCATATGTACTATGAGGGAGGGTTTTTCGTTCGCGCTGTTCTTCCACCTGCGCGAAAGCATGTCAATATTTTTACAACGGAAGGAAGATCATATGCGCGGAACATTCTACGGCATCGGCGTCGGCCCCGGCGACCCCGAGCTGCTCACCGTCAAGGCAATCAAGGCGATCGAGGCGGCGGACGTCCTCATCGCCCCCAAGACCGAGAAGAAGGAGGGCAGCGTCGCCCTCGAGATCGCACGACCCTACCTCAAGGATGACATCGAGATCGTTTACCAAGTCTTCCCGATGGTCAAGGACTTTGCAGAGGACACGGGCGCATGGGAGGCAAACAAGGCGGAGATCCTCGCCCTGCTGAACGCGGGCAAGAACGTCGCCTTTCTCACCCTTGGCGACCCCATGTTTTACAGCACCTACATCTATGTTTTCCGCCTCCTCGAGCATGAGGACGTGGACATCGTAACAATCCCCGGCATCCCCGCCTTTGCCGCGATCGGCAGCCGCGTCGGCAGACCGATTGTGGAGGGTAACGACATCCTCGCCATCATCCCCGGCACGGCAGACAAGAAGCATCTCGAGGAGGTCATGGCGGTCGCAAGCAGCGCTGTCGTCATGAAGGTCTACCACAACTCCGCCGAGATCATCGACCTCCTGCGCCGCAACAATATGACGAAGGAGGCCGTGCTGGTCAGCCGCGTCGGACTCGACGACGAGCGCATCATTCACGACCTCGAGGCGCACGCCGACGAGAAGTTGAACTACCTCTCGACCATTCTCACACGGAGGAGCTGACATGATGAAGAAAATATGGGCGCTTGCCCTGCTCACGGCACTCACACTCGCTCTTACGGCATGCGGTGCACCCGCCGCACAGGAGAGTGCGTCAGGCAGCTATGCGACGATTACGGACGACAACGGGCGCACGGTAAGTTTTGATAAGAAGCCGGAGCGCATCGTCGTCACCTCCGCCTCCTTCCTCGAGCCACTCTACGCCGTCGGCGGCGAGGTCGTCGGCCGTCCCGACTCGAAGTCAAAGATCCCCGATGCGGCGAAGAACGTCACGAGCATCGGCCGCGTCTATCAGATCGACGCGGAGAAGGTGCTCTCCCTCACGCCAGACCTCGTCATCCTCAACAAGGGGATGAACGAAAAGCTCGTCGAGACCCTTGCGGCGAACAACGTCAACACCCTCGTCCTCGACATGAAGACCTACGATGACGTGAAGCGCGAGATCGGTATCTTTGCCACGCTCACGGGCGAGAAGGAAAAGGGAGAGCAGCTCACGTCGAAAATGGATGCAGACATCGCCGCCGTGCGTGCCTCGATTCCATCGGACAAGAAGCGCATTGCGATCATCCACAGCACGGGGCAGGGCCTCTCCGTCCAGCTTGACGGCAGCATTGCAGGCAGCATTGCAAACATGCTCGGTTGGGAGAATACGGCGAGCGGCATGACCGCACTCGACAAGAACCCCGACGCAGCGCCCTACAGCATGGAGACGCTCGTCGCGCAGAACCCCGACATCATCTTCGTCACGAGCATGGGCGAGGAGGCGGAGATCCGCGCCTCGATGGAGGCAATGTTCGCGGAGAGCCCCGCATGGCAGAGCGTTGCGGCGATTCGCGACGGGCGCGTCTACTACCTGCCGCAGGAGATGTTCCTCTTCAGCCCCGGCATCGAGTACCCTGAGGCGGTCAAATATATGGCGAGGCTTGTCTATCCATGAAAAAGCGGATAGGTCTGCTCGTCCTCTTTGGCGTACTCGCGGCATTCTCGATGATGCTCTCGGCGGCAAAGGGCTCGGTTGACATCCCACTCGCGGAGATCATCGGCATCCTCGGCGGTGCGCAGGACACGGCGCACGCGCAGATCCTCTGGAATATCCGTCTGCCGCGCACGATTGTCGCCGCACTCGTCGGCATCAATCTCTCACTCTCGGGCGCGATCCTGCAGGCGATCCTGCGCAACCCGCTCGCCGACCCGCATATCATCGGCATCTCCTCGGGCGCGGGGCTTGCGGGCATCTTCATCATGCTCATGCTGCCGGGCGCGGCGTGGCTCATCACGCCCGCAGCGTTCGGCGGGGCGATGCTCGCCGCACTCCTCATCTACATCCTCGCGTGGCGCGATGGCATCCGCCCGACGCGCATCATCCTCGCGGGCGTTGCGGTCTCGGCATTCCTCGGCGCGGGCATCTCCGCAATGATGATCCTCTACAGTGACCGCGTGCACAGCGCGCTGATGTGGATGGTCGGCGGACTCTCCGCGCGCAGCTGGCCGCATGTCGATCTGCTGCTGCCCTATACGATTGTTGCGGGACTCCTCGCACTCATGGCGGCACAGCGGCTCAACATCCTGCAGCTCGGCGACGACATGGCACGCGGCATCGGGCTTGCTGTCGAGCGCACGCGCATCCTCCTTACGGCAGTTGCCGCGCTCCTCGCCGCGAGCGCTGTCTCCGTTGTGGGGCTGCTCGGCTTCGTCGGGCTCATCGTCCCGCACGCAGCACGCCTCATGATCGGCGCGGACTATCGCTTCCTCCTGCCGGCGGCGGCGCTCCTCGGCATCACCGTCGTCACCCTCAGCGACACGGCGGCACGGCTGCTCTTCGCGCCGCTTGAGCTGCCTGTCGGTATCATCATGGCGGTCGTCGGTGCGCCGTTCTTCCTCTATCTCCTCAGGAGGCAACTATGAGTGCCGGGATGAGCACCCGCAATCTGTGCGTGAAGATTGCGGGTAAGGAAATCCTCCACGGGCTGAACGTGGATATCGCCGCAGGGCGGCGCACAGCCATCATCGGCCCGAACGGCGCGGGCAAGACCACCCTCCTGCGCGCGCTCGCGGGGCTCAATCGCCGCTACACGGGCGAGATCACGCTCGATGGGCGGGAGCTTGGCAGCTACGCGGAAAAGGAGCTCGCGCGCGTGCGCGCCATCCTGCCGCAGGAGCGCGCGGCGGCGCAGGGGCTCACGGTGGAGCAGCTCGTTACGTATGGACGCTTCGCCCACGCGGGGCTCTTTCAGACGCGTGCGGACGCGGAGGATCGTGAGGCAATCGCGTGGGCGATGGAGACCGCGCACGTCTCTGCGTTTGCGGAGCGCGAGGTGCACACCCTCTCGGGTGGCGAACGGCAGCGTGTCTTTCTCGCAATGGCGCTCAGTCAGCGCCCACGCCTACTCCTGCTCGACGAGCCGACCACCTACCTCGACGTCGCGCATCAGCTGCGCGTCATGGAGATCATCAGCGCGCTGAACCGTGTCCATGGTATGACGATCCTTATGGTGCTGCACGACATGGCGCATGCCATGCAGTACGCCGACGACATCGTCCTCGTACAAGCGGGGCGCGTCGTCGCGACGGGCACGCCCGCCGACGTGCTCACCGAGGAGCGTATCGCCGCTGTCTTTGGCGTCAAGGTCGAGATCTTTACGAACAGCCGCGGCGTGCGTGTGCCGTCTCCTGTGGCGCTTGTGGAGGCCTGAGACTGAAGTTAGCAAACATAAGCTTAAAATTATAACCAAGTATAAATTTTTTTGACAATAGGGCTTGCAATTTGTTTTTCTGCGTGGTATGATAAAACCGTTCCAAGGGAAGAGCATCAATTGCGAAAAGGAAACATGGACACTTCCGCAGCGGCTCGCTCTTTTGGAAATCAGATTCTATCTGTTTTACAGAAGGAGGAGATTCTCATGAAGAAGACTCTCGTATCCGCACTTGCAACGGCTCTCGTTGTCGGTGCAGCAAGCACTACGTTCGCAGCTGCGAACCCGTTCTCCGATGTGCCCCGTGATCACTGGGCATATGACGCTGTGACCCAGCTCGCCGCTGATGGCGTTGTTGAGGGTTATGGCGACGGCACCTACCGCGGCGACCGCAACATCACGCGTTACGAGATGGCGCAGATGGTTGCAAAGGCGATGGCAAAGGAGAACGTCCCCGTCTCGGACAAGGCACTCATCGACCGCCTCGCAGCTGAGTTCGCTGATGAGCTGAACAACCTCGGCGTCCGCGTCACGAAGCTCGAGCGCAACGCTGACATGGTGAAGTGGAATGGCAAGCTCGAGTACACCTACACGAGCACACGCTATGAGGGCGAGCGCCGTGCCAACGAGGATAAGGTTGTCTTCCGCCTTGAGCCGAGCGCGGAGGTCAACAACCACTGGCATGTCAATGCACGTCTCGATGCCGGCTACAACATGGACAAGGACGACAACTCCAGTGTTGAACTGAAGCGCGCATGGGCGCAGGGTGACTACGACGACTTCACGGTGAAACTCGGTAAGATGGAGTTCACTACCGCTGAGGGACAGTATCAGGCTCCTGGCTCCATCGTCGCTGATCGTGAGTTCTCGGGCGCAGAGGCGAGCTTCGGCAAGGATCTCCGGCTGAAGCTCCAGGCTGGGCGTGCAAACCTCGGTACATATGAGGATGCTTTTGGCTTTATTCACAAGCATGATACTGCTAACTACCAGGGTGTCGAACTCCAGTATGAGAAGGGCAGTCTGACGGCTGGTGCTGCATACTATCGCCTTGGCTCCAGCACGATTAAACATGCGATCTCGCTTAAGCCGGACAAGGACAAGGTCAATGTTTGGGCGCTGAACGGTGCATATCGTTTTGACAAGAACATTGCTCTGTCGGGTGCCTATGCGCAGAATACGGACGCGGAGGCTTACAAGAAGTCTGGTCAGGTCTCGCTTGAGTACAAGGGCGCAGATGCTGCGGACAAGGGTTCGTGGGGCGCATACGTCTCCTACCGTCACCTCGGCAATGCCTCTCTTGCACCGACGGATGATGGAGCGCTCTTCCACACGAAGGGCATCGAGCTCGGCACGAACTACACGCTGTGGAACAACGTTGTTCTCTCCGCGAAGTACTTCAAGGGCAAGACCCTCGAGAAGTCTGCGGACGATAAGGTTCAGAAGCTCTTCGGTCGCGTTGAGTTCCTGTTCTAAGAAATTCACGTCACACACTGCGGCACACGCCGCATAGTAAAATCCCCCTCCGCATGGAGGGGGATTTTTGTGTGATAAATTGTTCTCAACTCCTTATTTTCTAGTGTAATGAATATATCCTCGTGATGAACCATCGCGAGGTATTTGTCCATATTTGCGTGAAAGTCAGCTGTGTGACGAGCATATGAATTTTTTTTTGCTCTTTGTCTAAAACAGCCTGCCGCATGAAGGCTATTCATGCAACAGGCTGTTTGTGTGCTGTTAGGCGTACATATCGACGCTGTTTCCAAGGTTCGGGTCGAGGCTCGCGGTGGTGTCCTCGATGAGTTCGAGGGCTTCCTTGCCGGAGTCCATGGCGAGCTTTGCAACGGCAATGCCGAGGCTCTGTGCTGCCTGCTGCTGGTGCATGCCGACCGACAGCTGTGCAATATCCATTGTGAGATCCATCATATTCTCCTTATACATAGATGCTGAAGAGGTTCAGCATGTTCGAGTAGCGCGACATGGTGGGCAGTGAGCGCCCGTTCAGCATGCTCGATGCGTAGTTCAGCTGGCTGCCGATCGCCTGCTCCATCGAGGGGATGGCGCGGCTGCGCGAGAGCTGCGCATACTGTGCGTGACGGTCGGCGCGACCTGCGAGTCCGCCCCTGCCGAGGATTGCCTCAGACTGTGCAGGCGAACTGGTAAGCGCGTTTGCGAGGCGGCTTTCATTGACCTTCATCTTGCCTGTAGCGGCATCGACGGTGATGCCCATCTTGGCGTAGGAGTCTGCCTTGTACGTGGTGTCGGAGAACTCCGACGCGAGCTGGCGGACACCCTTGCCGAGGCTCTTGTTGTCGCGCAGGAAGTCCGTAGCCTCGTTGTACTCACTCACGAGATCCTTGACGTTGCCGATCGCGGTCTTGAGGCGGTCACTGTAGCTCCTCGAGCCGTCGGCATTCGTCGTGATGTCGGATTTGTCGAGTTGGTAGTCCATCCCGCCGACCTTGCCCGCTGCCTTCCGGAGATCCTTCATGTTCGAGTCGTATTCGGCGTAGAACTTCGAGCTGGTCTCTGCGTAGGTCTTGCGAAGGCTTGCCGCCTGATTCGCGATGTCCATAATGGAGCGGAGCTCCTGCGCGCTCGACTCTCTGCCGCGATACTGTGCGGAGTAGAGGCTTGAGCCGCTTTTTTTGCGTGTCTGGTCGCCGCCAAAGAGCGCCGCTGTTGCGTCCGTGCGCGAGTTGTTCGCGTAGAGCGAGCTGTAGATGCTGCGCGCTGCGCCGGTCATCTGTGTAATGGTCGCCATCTATGTTCCCCCTTCCATGGTCATGGCATGGGTATAATTGCCTATGTATATTATATCGTATTTTGCGGAAATGTCATTAGTTTCGAGAGAAAAATTTGATGAGCTGTGATACAATAGGAAAATGTTTATGGGGCGCCCCTTTCGACGCACCTGCGGTGCGTCACTTCCCCCGTTTCGACGGGGGAAGCTAATATGGAAGAATTTTAGCCTCCCCTGCGAGAGCGGGGGAGGGGGATCGCGCAAGCGGTGGAAGGGGCGAAAAGGAAAGCTTGCGATTACAGTATATACATCTGCAAGGAGGTGCGGCTTGAGGGCTGCATTTATGACGCTCGGCTGCAAGGTGAATCAGTTCGAGACGGAGACGATGGAGGGGCTGTTCCGTGCGCGCGGCTATGAGGTCGTGCCGTTCGAGGAGCGAGCGGAGGTCTATGTCATCAATACGTGTTCGGTGACGCATCTGAGCGACCGCAAGTCGCGCCAGCTGATCCGCCGCGCGGCACGCACGAATCCATCTGCCTGCATTGCGGTGACGGGCTGCTATGCGCAGGTTGCACCCGAGGAGATTCGCGCGCTCGAGGGCGTGCGCGTTGTGATCGGGACGAAGGCGCGTGCTCGCATCGTGGATTATGTGGAGGAAGCGCTGCGCGCGGATACGGGCGCGACCGGCACGATCACGGACATCATGCAGGCGCGCGTCTTTGAGGATATCCCGCTGCACTCGCTGCCTCACCGCACACGTGCGTTTCTGAAGATCGAGGACGGCTGCCAGAATTTCTGTACGTTCTGCATCATTCCCTATGCGCGTGGCCCCGTGAAGTCGCGCGAGCTCTCTGCGGTGGCACGCGAGATGAAGCTGCTGACGGAGGCGGGCTTTTACGAGGTGGTGCTGACGGGCATTCACCTCGGCGCGTACGGAATTGATCTCGCGGCGCGTCCGACGCTCGCGGATGCATGCCGCACCGCGCTCGCGGAGAAGAGCCTGCGGCGTCTGCGTCTCGGCTCGCTCGAGTCGGTGGAGCTGTCTGCGGATCTCCTCGAACTCATGCGCACGGAGCCACGTTTTGCCGCGCATCTGCATCTGCCACTGCAGGCGGGGAGCGATAACGTGCTGCGCGCGATGAACCGTCACTATGATACGGCGGCGTTTGCTCATCTCTTGGAGGAGGTGCGTGCGGCGGTGCCGGGCGTTGCAATCTCGACGGATATCATTGTGGGATTCCCGGGTGAGACGGAGGAGGATTTTGCGGTGGGGCTGGATTTCGTGCGTCAGATGGGCTTTGCACGGATGCACGTCTTCCCGTATTCGGCGCGCAAGGGAACACCTGCGGCGCGGCGGAGCGATCAGGTGCCGCCGACGGTACGGAAGGAGCGCGCGGCGCGGATGCAGGCACTCGCAGACGAGCTGGCGGAGGAATATCACCGCGCGGCACTCGGCTCGGTCGCGGATGTGCTCTTTGAGACGACGGAGGACGGCGTGACGGACGGGCTGACGGAGACGTATATCCGCGTCTATACGGACGCGCCCGTCACGCGTGGGCAGATCGCCCCCCTACGCCTCACACATCTCTATCGGGACGGCGTCTGGGGAGAGATGATTTGAAAAAATCCCTTGACAGCGCCGTCTGCATCTGCTATTATAATCAAGTCGTCAAGACACGTGACTCAGTAGCTCAGCTGGATTAGAGTATTTGACTACGAATCAAAGGGTCGGGGGTTCGAATCCCTCCTGGGTCACCACTATGGATATAACGTCGACTAAAGTCTGAAGTCGGCGTTTTTTGTTGTCCAAAAATCTGTTATTCTCAATAAGGGGACTGAGAATGAAAATATGAACGGCATTCATTTTTCTCTTTTCAAATCCATTATTTTTCGCTATAATAGTCTTGTATGACAAAAGAAAGGGTGAAGTTCTTTTGGAGGAGAAGATGGGCCGCCGAGAACGCAAGAAGCTGCAGTCGCGTCGCACGATTTTGGAGGCGGCGGTCAGTGAGTTCTCGAAGAAGGGCTACAAGGACACGTCCGTTGCGGATATTATGAGCACCGCCGATCTCGGGATTGGGACGTTCTACAATTATTTCAACTCGAAGGAGGATCTGCTGTTCTCTCTGCTTGGACGCCTGAGCGAGATGATCCGCATGGCACTCGCGGAGGCGCGCGCGGCAGAGCGCACGTCGCTGGAGCTCTTGGAGCTCGGCGCACGTGTGACGGCGAAGTTTCTCGATGAGAACCGCTTTGTGATGCCGCTCTTTCTCTCGGGCTCTCACCACGGGGGACACCCGGGGGGTGAGGGCGCGCCGCAGATGCACGCGGGAAAGCCGCCGAGTAGCCGTATGACACCGCAGATCAAGCAGGTGTTCACGGAGATCATCCGCGAGGGACAGGAGGCGGGCGAGATCCGCGACGATGTGCCTGTCGATCTGATTGCGGAGATGTTTCACTCGCTCTATCAGGCGGCGGCGTTTAGCCACCTTGATTTGACCTATCAGGAGAATATCGCCCTCAAGACGCGCCTCCTGCTCGATGGTATCCGCAAGCGGGATGAGCAGCCCGCCTGTGACTGACATTGGATTCTTGTGTATTTAGGAGAGACACATGATTAGCGTTACGAAATTGCTTTTTATGGATGAATACTACGGTGACGCGCTGCGCTACGGGCACAATGCGCACCGCATGAAGAGCGGCGCAGCGGAGGGCATGGGACCCGTCGTAGTCTGGAACTCTACGCGTACCTGCAATCTGCGCTGCCGCCACTGCTATATGTCCTCGGATGGGCAGAAGTACGATGGCGAGCTGACGACGGAGGAGGCAAAGCGTTTTATCGACGGACTGGCGGAGTTCCGCGTGCCCGTGCTGCTCTTCTCGGGTGGCGAGCCTCTGATCCGCCCCGATTTCTTCGAGCTGGCGGAGTATGCGCGTGATCTCGGCGTGCGCCCGACGCTCTCGACGAACGGGACGCTCATCACGCGCGAGGTGGCGCAGCGGATCAAGGATCTCGGCGTCGGCTATGTCGGCATCTCGCTCGACGGGCTTGCGGATGTGAACGATATGTTCCGCGGGGTCGAGGGCGCGTATCAGCGCGCGATGGAGGGCATCGAGAACTGCGTCGCCGTGGGGCAGCGCGTGGGGCTGCGCTTCACGATCAACCACCACAATATCATGGAGCTGGACAAGATCTTTGACTTCATCGAGGAGAAGGGCATCAACCGCGTCTGCTTCTACCACCTCGTCTATTCGGGGCGCGGCGGACAGATGATGGATGAGGATGTGACGGCGGAGGAGTCGCGCCGCGCGATGGATACGATCATCGCACGGACGAAGGACTTCGAGGCACGCGGCCTGAAAAAGGAGATTCTGACGGTGGACAACCACTGCGACGGGGTCTATATGTATCTGAAGGCGCTCGCGGAGGGGAACGATGCAGGGGCGGAGCAGATCAAGAAGCTGATCGGCGCGAACGGCGGCAACCGCTCGGGCATCGCGTTCGGCGAGGTCGATCACCTCGGCTATGTGCATCCCGATCAATTCACGCAGCATCACACGTTCGGCAATGTGCGTGAACGGAAGTTCGGCGATATCTGGCAGGATATGACGCATCCGATTCTTGCGGGGCTGAAGGATCGCAAGCCGCTGCTCAAGGGGCGCTGCTCGAAATGTCAGTATCTCAGCTGGTGCAACGGGAATTTCCGCACACGTGCAGAGGCACGGACGGGGGACTTCTGGGAGTCCGATCCATCCTGCTATCTGACGGACGAGGAGATCGGTGTGCGGGGGGCGGCACTGTGAGCGCCCCGATGGAGGCGGCGCATGCCGTACAGGGCGCGCATATGGGGGGACATCCGCACGGTGCGGGTCATCCCGGTGGGCATCCGCATATGGGCGGTCACCCCGGCGGACATCCCCATGGTGCCGGGCATCCTGCGGGCATGCCGAAGGGGCATCCGCAGGGCGTTGCGGGTGGCGGGGTAAAGATCATCTCGTGGAACACGACGAATGCCTGCAATATGTACTGTGCCCACTGCTACCGCGACGCGGGCTGCCGCGCAGACGAGGAGCTCTCGACGGAGGAAGGCAAGAAGCTCCTGCGCGAGATTGCAAAGGCGGGCTTCCGCATCATGATTTTCTCGGGCGGAGAACCCCTGACGCGTCCCGATATTCTCGAACTCGTTTCCTACGCACGCGGGCTTGGGCTCATCCCCGTGTTCGGCACGAATGGGACGCTGATCGACCTGCCGATGGCAAAGGCTCTCAAGGAAGCGGGCGCGTGCGGTATGGGCATCTCGCTCGACTCGCTCGACAAGACGAAGCACGATACGTTCCGCTCGTTCCCGGGCGGCTGGGACGGCGCGGTGCGCGGGATGATGAACTGCCGCGAGGCAGGGCTGCCGTTCCAGATCCATACGACGGTAATGGATTGGAACGCGCACGAGCTTGAGGCGATGACGGATTTCGCCGTGGAGATCGGGGCGAAGGCACATCATTTCTTCTTCCTCGTGCCGACGGGACGCGCGGAGACGATCGAGGAGGAATCGCTGCGTGCAGAGGCATATGAGGATGTCCTCTCGCGCATCATGCGGAAGCAGGAGACGGTGGACATCGAGCTGAAGCCGACCTGTGCGCCGCAGTTCCTGCGGATTGCCGATCAGCTCGGTGTGGACACGCGCTTCTCGCGTGGGTGTCTGGCAGGGCTGACGTACTGCATCATCAGTCCGCGTGGCAAGGTGCAGCCGTGTGCGTACCTCAACCGTGAGCTGGGGGATGTGCGCGAGACGCCGTTTGATGAGATCTGGGCGAAAAACGAGGTGTTCAAGGAGCTGCGTACGCTCGACTACGGCGGCGGCTGCGGCTCGTGCAACTACAAGAAGTCGTGCGGCGGCTGCCGTGCGCGTGCGGCATACTACCATGGCGGCGACTTCATGGCGGAGGAACCGTGGTGCCTGTATCACGGGCGACGCGGAGAAGCGTAAGAGAATAGACGAAAGCCCCCGATGATGGTCGGGGGCTTTTATGTGGAAAGATTTACTTGCACTTCGAACAAATGAATGTATAATAGAGACAAAGAACCTTCTGATAAGCTATGGCGGCTGAAGGAATCGCTGATAAAATGAAGTCCGTCAGATTGGCGTAGATTTTTTT
>NZ_ALKG01000106.1 GCF_000286455.1 Selenomonas sp. FOBRC6 | reverse complement strand
CAGGACAAAAAAATCTACACCAATCTGACGGACTTCATTTTATCAGTGATTCCTTCATTGCATAGGAGAAAAATTGTTGTGGGTGCGCTGCCATGCCGCGTGCCATGTCTCGGCGACGGCACTGCGGAGCTCCTCAGGCGCGAGCACGATGGCGGCGGCACCGAGGGAGAGGATGTGGCGGCGCACCTCCTCGTAGTCGAAGTCATAGTAGTGGATGGTGAGGAGATAGCTGCCATCCGCGCTGTCGACGGCGGCTTCTTTTTCGTAGGAGGCAAAGATCATAAAACAGCGCTCGACGGCGTTGTTTCGCGGCAGAACCCGCATGCGGAAGCTGCGCCGCCTGCCCTCCAAAAATCCGTGAAAGTCCGCCTCGGTATCTGCGGGGATGGGCGCATCGAGCACGTGCAGTGTGCGGATACTGCGGAGGTTCAGCTTGACCGCACGCATCTCCACCGTATCCCAGACGATCGCGCGGAAGCGATTGCTCTGCGCGTCGTATTCCAGACGGCAGGGCGCAGCTGTGTGCGCGTGGCGTTTGCCGCGGCCGTCGATGTTGAAGTAGGAGATCATGTGTCCCGTGGTCAGCGCCTGCCAGAATGAGGCGAGCGTCGTTTGGAGTGCGGGCAGATCATCGCCCTGCTCCCGCTCTGCCTGCCATATATGTGTCGGGTAGGCAGGTACGTCGGCGAGGCGCGTGCACAGCTTTTCGCGCAATTCTCTGGGGAGAAGGAAAGCTGCCGCGGGATCTGTGAGCATGGTCTTCAGCCAGCGCAGCTCATCCGTAGTCGGGCGATGGGGAACGGGGAGATCTGCTGCGAGGACGGCTCTGCCCGCCTCGTCGAAGGAGAAGACCGCGTCCGTCAGCGCTGCAAGACGCTCCTGACTCAGGTGATCCACGAGGTCGAGCCCCTCCATCTGTCCGAGGCGGCGCAGGATGTCTGTGCGCGTGAGTCCGGCGCCCGCATGAACCTCGTTGCAGAGGCGGCAGAGCCAGAGGTAGGGATAGGAGTGAACCTCATGAAAGAGGGGGCTGTATGCCATAGTTTTTCAGCGCCTCCTCGGCATCATCTCTCATGCGCCGCGCCAAACACGGCGAGGCATCGGCTGCAATACAGATCCACGGGTGAAAGGTGCGGATCCACGGGAGCAGGCTCAGATCGTCCGCAATCTCTACGGCGGCGTAAAAGCAGCCCGCTCCTTCCGTGAAGACGGCAGTGGGGAAACGCGCGCGGATGCGCTGTATGAGGCGCGCGCGATGACGCTCGCTCTCATAGAAGAGCGTGAGTGTCAGTGTATGAGGGGGCGGTGCGGGGCACGCAGCGGCGCATATCGGTTTTGCGGGAGCAACGCGCTCCATGCAGTCGATACGGAACCGGGACGTCTTTGTAAACGCTGCAGATCCCCTCCGCTGCACGGCTGCGCACATATACTGCCGCCCCGTGTGAAAGTCGGTGATGATCTCCTGCGGGACAGCGATCGTCTCACGGTTCCGATAGGAGAAGGTGACGGCGCATTGCTCCTCAATGGCGGTGATGATCGTATGCAGCACCTCGTCGTCGAGAATGCGCGTGATGGGGCTGTGCTTGATCTGGACGGGGAGAAATGGCTCCGCATCTTCCGGATACAGGCAGCGGAGCGTTGTGGCGAGGAAGTATCCGGGCACGGAAAGGACGGCGACGAAGCGATAGAAGCCGATGGCGTAGTAGAGCGTGCGCCGTTCGTCTGCCGTGAGCTCCGCAAGCGGCTGCTCCGCCATGGCGTAGCAGAGGGCGTTCCCTCGCATTGTGCGCCGCAGAATCCCGAGAGACTCCAGCTCACCCAACTGGCGAAACACGGTTGCAGGGCTGACCTTCGGCGCAGCCTCTGCCTGTTGCTCGCTGATCGGCAGCAGATCGTACGCACGGACAAGCGCCGTTTGGCGCATCGGTTCCTTTGCGGCGGCGAGCGTCTGGAGGAGAAAGATGAGCGCGGCGATCGCCCGTCCCGTGAGCGCCTTGATCTGATAGGTACGCGCGAGGAAGTTGCCGGCGAGCTGATAGGGATCGCTGCGCAGGCCGTGGATCTCACGGCGTGCCTGCCGCGCGGAGAGCAGCATCTCCTCCGGCAGACAGAAGTATACGCGCGCCCAGTTGTCCTCGGCGCTGCGCGTGCTCTGCCCGAGACGCTGCGCGAGAGCCTCCTTGTCGTAACAGCTGTAGGAGACGAGGCGCAGAAACGGGCGCAGCGTGTCATAGTCGCCGATGAATTTGTTGAAGCCGGTGCCCATGCCACCCCCCTCTCATTTTTACCATTATAACATGTGAAATGTGCAGGCGTGAAGAAAATCTGCATTTTTATGAAAATCCAGAAAATAGGAGTTGACAAGGCATTTTTCTCATGATAATATACGTGTCTTTCCCGTCACAGGGAAGCAGATGTATACACCCCACGGATGGGGCGATGAAGAAAGGGATGTGGTTCAATGTTGGATGCATTTGCAGAGTGGTATTATTATCGTTACATTGAGGTCTTTACGTGGCTGTTCGGTACGACGCCCGACACCGCCCTTGGCACGGCGATCAGGGTGCTCACGATGCTCGCGTATCCGATCACATGGTATCTCACGCAGAATCGACGCTGTCAGCGGGGATGGGCAGCTGCGAAAAAGTATGTGACGGCGGCTGTGCGCCGGGCAGCGCACCGAGGAGAGGAATAAGGGACACTCCCTACGGATGGGGAGGAGATTTACAAAGGAGATGTATGGAATGAAGAAGTATGTATTTTCCATGGGGTTTATGTTTGGGCTTTTGCTGGCAGCGGCGCAGCCGTTCTCGCCTGCACAGGCGCACTTTATGACGAGCGCGGAGGAGCGCGAGATCGGTGCAGCTGCGGCGGAGCGTACGGAGGAGAAGTACGATGTCGCGTGGGACGATGACATCGTCGAGATCCAGAAGCGGCTGATTGAGTGCAACCCCACGCAGCTCAACTGGAATGACGGCAGGCACACGCGCTGGCTGGCGCCGATGAAGCTGTACCATTCCGATCATCCGAATGCATTTATGCTCCCGGGCGGGTATTCGTATATGGCGGATTCGATGGTGAACTTTATGAACACTTATCAAAATAACGGGTATACGAATAGCAATAATCTGCGCCCCTTAAACAGGTCGAATATTTATAATACATCTTCTGTTGCTTTTGTGATGGGGCACGAGTTCGGGCATTGGGCTGGAAAAGATCATCTTGAGGGTTATGATAAACAGTTTGGTTTGAATCTACTTGTTGGTATCTTTGGTGGACAGGCTGGCTCTGTTGGTGGCGCTCTCGCTCAGAGTGCTGGTGTGAACCTTGTTGATACACTTATTGATCGTCAGATGTCGTTCAATCAGGAGAAGGGTGCTGACGAGTGGGGGCTTAAATTCCTTGAAAACGTTCCTGAGTATTCAACTGGTGGAGCGTTAACGAAGTTTTATAGGTTCATGAAGCTTGAAGAGATTCGTTATCCCGATGGAAAACGCCCTAAGAATTTCCGAAACCCTCATCCTGAGACACAAAAGCGTTTTGATCGCGTGGCAGATTATATTAAGAAAAGTTCGAATGGGCGGGTTGGTGTTAATAGTTATGGAAACGTATTCTTAGACAGAGTACACCTTGATATTCCTTCACGTATGGATGTTGCTGATGTAGAACGCAGCTTTTACATTGCAGGACAGATTGCTGCGGCAATTAAAAAAGATATTTTTCATCGTGAAAACATAAGCGTTGTTGCACCGAGCGAAAGTCGGTATGGATATGATCCAAACATCCCAAGAATGAGTTATGTTGTGTTTTCGAGCAAGGATGGTTCAGAGGTTAAGATCCTTGATTTGATTGCATACGATAAGACGCGATCTTATGAAGAGAATCTTAATAGCAGCATCTATGGTAAAGCTGAGATTAAGATGATGGATCAGATTATTGGTCTTATGGAGGAGTACGATCGTACGCATCCACGCAGGAAGTGATTGACAGAATGTGGATACAAAAAGGCTGCGAATTCGCTTCGCAGCCTTTTTGTGTTAGAGTACGATTGTCTCGCGTTTTCCGAGGTCGAGGTTCACGACCGCTTCTGTCAGCGTGATCTCGTAGAGGATAAGGTCGTCGCCGACGGCGCTGATGAACTCGCGCACGCGCGGGCCTTTCTCCGCAAAGGCGTCGGCGAGGTCGTGGATTGTCCGGGTGGACTTCACGGCGTGCCCGCTTGCACGGACGTGCTCCATCGTATTGTTGTGCGGCACGGTGCTGAAGGCGATGTTTGGATTCGCGGCAAGCTCGACGACCTTCTCGTTGTCCTTCAGCGTGGCGAAGTAGACGCGGCGCTCCTCAGATGTGTAGTAGAAGTTTACAATGCGCACGTGCGGCAGCCCGTCCGTCATTGTCGCGAGTGCGATCTCGCACTGCTCGCGCATCATGCGCTCGAATTCTTCCCTCATGTTCATTTCTCTTCCCTCTGTTTCCTTACTGTGGTGCTTTTTCCGTCCGTATCCCGCGGACGTAGGCGTATCTCGGCGCGCCGCTCCCCGCATCGGCTGCCGCAACGCAGAGGTCGACTTCGCCCGTGCCGAGCTCTGCAAATGGGATCATAACCGTCTGCTCGTAGCCGATGATGATGCGTGTGCTGTCTGTGAGTGGTCTGCGCTCCACCTCGGTATAGGAGAGGTCGCGCCCCGTCTCCGACCCGCTCCGATACGTCAGCAGATTCCACGCGGGGTAGCCGATGAAGCGGGTCTTCATATAGAGGTGCTCTCCACGAAAGACCACGCCCTCGGGCAGACGGTTCGGGTACGCCTCCTCAGCAGGGATCCATACGGTCTCCTCCGCGCGGAGCGCGACGGGTACAACCTGCGTGAGTGCGGGTGCGGGCGCGGCGCTGACCTGCGCCACAGAGGCGAGGCAGAGGAGAGCGAACACGGCGCAGAGCGTACAAAGTATTTGACGCATACAACCTCCTTTGTTGTTTGTGACTAGGACGAAAGTTTGATCTGTGACCGTATTGTATCACAGAACCGTGGCATTTTGAACATATAAATACGCCGGCAGGATGCTGCCGACGTGTTTAGCGTGTGATTACGAGGATTTCTTCCCGCTCAGTACCACCTTGCTGAAGAGGGCGAGGATGGCAAGGAAGACGATGAGGCCGAGCATCTCGGCGGTGTCGGCGAAGTCGCTGCCGACCATGGCGAGCGGGTTCTCGTCGCCGCCGTTCGAGACGGAGAGGACGATGAGTCCGGCGAGCAGGACGCCGACGATGGATTCGCCGACAATCAGTCCAGAGGCGAAGAGCGTGCCGCGCCTGAGTCCCGTTGCCTCAGCCTCCGCGCCGCCTGTCTTGCGCAGATGGCGGTTGAGGAAGTAGCCGAGGATTGCGCCGACGACGAGCGGCGTCTGAATGACGGGCGGGAGGTAGATGCCCATGCCGACGGCGAGCGGCGGCAGGCAGAGATTGCGCGTCGTGCGCTTGAGGAAGAGGTCGATGAGGACGAGTACAATGCCAACACCGATGCCGATGTAGATGTACTCCCACGCGAGTTTGCTCGAGAAGATGCCCTGTGCAATCGTCGTCATGAGCACTGCCTGCGGCGCGGAGAGCGCCTGTGCCGGATCCATGCCCTCGCGTGGCATTGCGCCGGGGAAGCCGTACGCCTCATAGAGGAGGTTCAGCACGGGGGCGATGACGAGCGCGCCGACCACGCAGCCGATGAGCAGCGCGACCTGCTGACGCCAGGGCGTTGCGCCGACGAGCCAGCCCGTCTTGAGATCCTGCATATTGTCGTTCGAGATACACGCAATCGCGAGGATGATCGAGGTCGTAAAGATGGCGGTCGCCGTCGCAAACTTCTCGCCGCCGGGCATATCGAAGATGCCGAACGAGGCGCACAGCGAGTACATGACGAGCGAGGCGACGATGATGCCGAGGATGCCGATGCCCGAGATCGGGCTCGAGGATGTGCCGACAAGCCCTGCCATGTAGGCACAGGCAGCAGCCACGAAGAAGCCCATGAGCACGGCGACACCGACGCCAACGATGGTGAAGATGAGCTTCTGGCTCGGTGGGATGTTCTCGGGGCTGACAAAGACGTAGAAGATCGCGAGGAGTCCGATGACCGTCACGCCGAAGACAAGTGCAATGCTCTTCATCGTCATGTCGATGTCCATGCGGTGGAGACCCTTTTCCGCATCATCCGCACGCGCGCCTGCGATGGATTCCTTTACGCCGTCGATGACGGGGCGGGCGAGGGTGATGAGCGTCCAGATCGCGGCGACGCCCATCGCGCCCGCGCCGATGAGACGCACCTTCTGCTGATAGACGGCTCCTGCAAATTTCTGGAGGGTCATGCCGTCGGGCAGAACCTCCGTCATGGTGAAGTAGGGGACGAAGCCCGCCCATGCGATGCCGATACCCACCAGCATGGCAAGTCCACTTGCAATGCCGATGAGGTAGCCCGCACCCACGAGCGCGGTGGAATAGCCGAGCGGCAGTTGGGTCATGCCGCGGCCGACGTGGAACCACGCCGAGAGCGAGCTGCCGAGCACCTGCAGGCCGTTCGTGAGGAATGCGATGATGCCCGCGACGGCACTGCCTGCGAGGATTTCCTTCAGACCTGAGTCTGACTTGCCGTCCTCCTTTGTGTGGCTGCCGACCTTTAGAATCTCAGCAGCGGCAACACCCTCGGGGTAGGCGAGGTCACTGTGCACGACCATTGCGCGGCGCAGGGGAATCGTAAAGAGAACGCCCAGACAGCCGCCGCACGCCGAGACGACGAGCGTCTGCCAGAACTCGAAGCCCTGCCAGTAGCCAATCATGAGCATACCCGGGATGATGAAGATGATGGCGGACAGCGTTCCCGCCGCCGATGCCTGTGTCTGCACCATGTTGTTCTCGAGGATGTTCGCGTCCTTTGCCATCTTGAGCACTGCCATCGAGATGACCGCCGCCGGAATCGCGGACGAGAACGTCAGACCTACCTTGAGACCGAGGTAGACGTTCGAGGCAGTGAAGATGATCGTGAGGATCGCGCCGAGCAGCATGCCGCGCACGGTCAGCTCAGGGAGCCGAAGTTCGTGCTGCATGAACTCGTTCTGCGAATCTTTCATGCGATAACCACCTATCCTTTTCTTCGGTAAATTGAAAAATAACATCAGTATTATAGCATAGAAATCTGGAATGTAAAATCACAGATTCTTATGTATACAGAAAATTTGCGAAAAATAAAAACTCTGGACAAAACAAAACCGCCGACAGGCTTTCTCGTCACCTGTCGGCGGTCATGAGGAAAATACGGGAAGTGATAGGTAACTCTCTTGCATCCAAACGATCTTTGCTTCGTTCCTCTCTACCGCTAGCTTGCAGAGTGGAACTTTCCTCGAAAACGCTGAAAAACAAAACGCTGAGAAACTACCTCGACATACAATGGCGCACGCTCCACGACTCCACTCGTGGGAAAACGATCTCTGCTGTGCGTCCTGTACGCCCCTGCGCCCGTCCTCTGCGGGCTGCCGCATCCTCCTGCCGCACCTTCGCTCGGCACCTCTTCCCATCACGTGCTGGAATACTGTGCACTCGTGCGGACAACCCTGCGGCCACTCAATGACCCATCGGAATCTCCTCCCAGTCCGTCGGGGAACTCCGGCCGTGCCGGCTCCGCTCAGCCAGCGAAGCTGCACCGCCGTAATCCCTCTCCAACAACCGTCGGTCAACACTGTGGAAACTCCGGAGAACTCTGCCCACACGCTTACGGATCGTATGGACGCTGCCTGTCCTGAATCAGGCTGCTACGAATCCTCCTTAACTGTCTTTAGTATAGTCAAAAATCAGAAGATTGTCAATACCATACTGAGAAAAACTTTATTTTACGAGGATTGACAAATGCTGCGTTTTGTCATAGGATAAACATATATTTTTGATATGAAATAAAGGAGATGGGGATATGGCATATCATCTGTGGAATGTTCTGGACGAGCTGAAGTCCGACGCGTATGAGTGGGTGGATCTGACGCATCCGCTGAACAATGACAGCCCGTTTTGGGCGGGGATTCCCGAGGGCTCTGTGGAGCTCGGCAAAACCTGTTTTGACTGGGGCAATCCGATGCTCGACTGCCTGATCCAGACATTCAAGTTCCCCGGGCAGTTTGGAACGCACATCGACTTTCCGGGGCATTTCGTCCGCAATCGTCCGCTCGCCGAGTCCTACGGAGCGCAGCATATGCTCTATCCGCTGTGCGTGATCGACGTGACGGCGCAGGTGGCGAAGGACGTGCACTATGCCGTGACGGTCGAGGACATCAAGGCATACGAGGAGAAGTACGGTGCGATTCCGGACGGTGCGTTTGTTGCGCTCTATACGGGGTGGAGCAAACATTGGCCGGATATGGACGCGATCTCTGGGGTTGCAGAGGACGGCAGTGAGAACTTCCCAGGCTGGTCGATGGATGCGCTGAAGTATATCTATGAGACGCGCAATGCAGCGGCGAGCGGGCATGAGACGCTGGACACAGATGCCTCCGTCGAGGCAGCAAAAGCGGGCGACCTCGCGTGCGAGCGCTATATCCTTGACAAGGGGAAGCTGCAGGTCGAGGTGCTGACGAATCTTGACCGCGTTGCACCTGCGGGCGCGCTGCTCTTCGTCGCGTGGCCGAACATTGAGGGCGCGACGGGGCTGCCCGCACGCGTGATTGCAATTACGCCGAAGAAGTAAAATAGGTGCGAGGCTGCTGCATGTTAGTGTGGCAGTCTTTTTGTTTGCCGTGGGGGATTGGCAGGAGTTTCGCCGCTCTGCGTCGAATTTTCAATCAAACTATCTATTTTAGGAGACGAACGATTGCACAGCGAATACTTGGATATTGAGAAAAAAATCGAGTGCGGCGAGCGACTGACGCGTGAGGATGGGCTGCGGCTCTTTGCGTGCCATGACATCGCATGGATCGGTGCACTTGCCGATCGTGTGCGGCGGGAGAAATGCGGCGATATCGTTTACTACAATGTGAACTGCCATGTGAATCTCACGAATATCTGCCTCGCACACTGCAAGTTCTGCGCGTTCGGACGCGACGCCGAGGACAAGGGCGCATATGAGATGAGCGTGGAGGATGCGGTGGCGCACGTTGCGGATGCGATGCGTGATCCGCATCTGGCGGGACTGCATGTGGTGAGCGGGCTGCATCCGGATTGGACGTTCGAGGACTATTTGGGGCGGCTGAAAGCTCTGCATGAGGTATTTCCTACGCTCTATCTGAAGGGCTTTACGGGTGTGGAGATCACGCATTTTGCAAAGAGTTCGGGTCTCACGGTACACGATGTGCTCGTGCGCCTGCGTGAGGCGGGGCTGCAGTCGATTGCGGGCGGCGGCGCGGAGATTCTGACCGACCGCGTGCGCGGCGAACTTTGTCCAAACAAGGCAACGGCGGATGAGTGGCTCGAAACGCACCGTACGGCGCATGCACTTGGGATCAAGACGAATGCGTCGATGCTCTACGGACACATCGAGACGCACGAGGAACGCGTGGAGCACATGATGCGTCTGCGCAACCTCCAAGACGAGACGGGCGGCTTTCAGACGTTCATCCCGTTCCCGTTCCTGCCGTCGAATACGGAGCTGGGGCGGACGGTGCGGCAGACGTCGATGTGGGACGATCTCCGCACGATTGCGATTTCGCGTCTGATGCTCGACAACTTCAAGAACATCAAGGCGTACTGGGTGATGCTGACCGTCCCCGTGGCGCAGGTCGCGCTGTGCTTCGGTGCGAACGATATCGACGGCACGGTGCACAAGGAGACAATCCTGCACGATGCGGGCGCGAAGAGTCCCCGCGCCCTCTCGGAGGATCACATCATCCGCGTCATCCGCGAGATCGGGCGCACGCCCGCTGCGTGTGACTCGAACTTCAATATTATTGAGACGTATTGAGGTTCTGCCAATATGTCCCGAGCGAAGGAGGAAGGGCAATGTCTGACACGCAATACGAGGAGCGCATTGTGCGCACCCTCGCGGCGTTCCAGAGGAATCGCTACGATGTCGCACGCTTCGCAGAGCGCACGGCTGCAGCGGACTATCTCGCCCGCGAGATCCGCGGCAAGCGTGTCGGCTTCGGCGACTCCGAAACGCTGCGCGCACTCTCCCTTTACGAGCGGCTGAGTGAGCACAACGAGGTCATTGACCCGCCGCGTGCGGGGCACGAGGGCGGCATTGAGGCATTTCTTGCTGCCGGGCGCGAGGCACTGATGACGGACGTGTTCCTGCTTTCGGCGAACGCCATCACGGAAGAGGGGCAGATTCTCAACATGGATGGTGCGGGCAACCGTGTCGCAGGTTCGCTCTTCGGACACGAAAAGACCTACTTCGTCGTCGGCGTCAATAAGCTCGTCCCCGACATCGAGGCGGGGATTGCGCGCATCCACGAGATTGCCGCCCCGCGCAATGCACACCGCAAGGGGAAGAAGACGCCCTGCGCAAAGGATGGTACGCGCTGCTACGACTGCGCGGCACTCGAACGCATCTGCAACGCCCTCACAATTCACTACAAGAAGATGAGCTACCGTCCGATGGAGTTGGTGCTGATCGAGGAGGAATTGGGGCTGTAAAAGCAGAAAAATCAACACATTGGACACAAGAAAAGGCGGCTTTATGCCGCCTTTTTGTATGATGTTATTTACTCCTCCGCCTCATCTTTCGGGTTGCCGTCCTCATCGAGCGGGATGTAGACGGGATTCTCCTGCCACGGGTATTGATACACGAGTGTGACACTGTTGTCGAGCTCGAAATGCACGGCGGTGAGAACGCCCGTGCCCTGCTCGTCCGTGCGGCTCGCCCAGTGCCCGTCGTCGAGGCGTGTCTTCTGCGTGCGCAGCCATGCGGGATCGCGCTTTGAGAGCCCTGCCTCGTTCATGCGAAAGACGAGCTGCACCTGCGTGTCGCCGACGGGATAGTGGAAGCTGCAATAGGGTGCGTTCTTCTCATAGTCCTGCGGGTCGGGGCGGAAGAGCTGGCGGAAATAGGCAAGCCCCGCTTCGTTCACGCGGATGCACGCGATGACGCGCTGCTTCTCGTACATATCCTCCGTCGCATCTACGGTTGGGTGCGGTGCGAGCTCCTCTCCCTCAGCCGTCGCTTCTTGCAGTTCGCGGTCAAAGTCGGGATCGATCCAGTGGTAGCACATCTCCTCAATCGTTGCGCCCGCGTGAATCTCGCGCTCGAGCGTGAGGAATTCGTGATCGTCAGGCACAAGCGCAAGCCCCTTAGCCACCGCATCGAGCGCCCCTTCTCGGTCGCTGAAATGCGCGCGGAGTTTGCCGAGCTCCAGATAGATCCACGGATAGTCCGGCTCCTCGCGTGCGCCCTGCTCGGCATAGCGCAGTGCATCATCCAGCTGCCCACAATACATGAGCGCTACGGCATAGCGGTAGTAGTACGTACCGCAGCCATGCGCATTCGCCTCCGCCGCTGCCAGATACATTGTGCTCTGGTAGTAGTACGCATAGTCGTCGATGTTGTTGCACGCATAGGCATACCAGAGGGCGATTTGAAGATCGGCGAGCGCCTCCTCGCGCGTGAAATTTCCCTTGATGACGCCGTTGCGGATGTAGCCGTCGAGATAGTTCAGCATCTTGTAGAAATAGCCGCTCGAACCCTCGTCCATCGCTTCGAGCTTCCTGACTGCGGCGGGGGAGAGCAGGGACTTTGCGGGCGTGCTCGCATTCTTTTCGCTCTCGTCCTCTGTTCGGTCAAACAGGGTAACAGGCTGTGCATCGCGGCGGAAGGAGTGGAAGACCGCCCAAGGCAGCTCACTTTGCTCGAGGTGCGCCTTTGCCGCATCCAGTACCGCCTGCGCATCCCACGCGAGGAAGTCCAGATAGCCGACCTCCGTCCCCGTCGCGCCGCCGAGGAGGCAAAAGGCATCCCCGTCCGCAGCCTTCGTGACCGCCGTGATAAGATCGTCGCGGAAATCGAGGATAGCCTGTGCGTCACCGTCGAGCGCGCCCATCAGCGGATAGGCGATAAAGCCCGCCACAATCCCGTCTGCATGGTAGTCGTCCACGAGTTTCGGGTCGCCGGACAGATAGGTGCTGATCGCGGAGGGCAGGCGTATGAGCCCCGTATAGATATCGTCACGCCAAGTGAGCTCAGAGCCAGTGTCAGGCTCGCGCTCGTAGGCAAGGTATGCGTTATCGAGATATTCCTCCGCGTCGTTTGCGAGGGAAAGGCCCTCTGCGCGGAGGGCATCGGGCAGCTCTGCGAGCGTGACCGACGCACCCTCCTGCGGCGTGTCGACAATATCGAGATCGTGCAAAAGACGCATGGCGGCAATCTCGCCGAGCGTCTGGTCGAGGAGCAGGGTGAGCATCCACCACACCCTGTTTTCGTCCCTCTGCAGGAGCGGCAGGAGCTTTTCGCAGTAGAACGTGAGCGTGACTTCCGACTCTTCCGCGCGCTCGAAGTAGACTGTGACATCCTTTGCCTCGACGCTGTCCTCCTTCGCCCGCAGTGCAAAGCCGGCGGACGCCGCACGTCCCGCACGGATATTCCAGTGCTCCAGCACAGAGTCGGGGGCTTGGCGTGCAAAATAGACGAGCGCGAAGAGTTTGCAGCGCTCCCCCTCGGGCGAGAGGATCAGCTCGTATTTCTCCGCGCCTTTCCCCATCTCGAACGATACGTCGTCAAAGGCAATGTGCAGGATATCGCCGCAGCGCGCGATCATCTCCTCGCCCTGATCTTCTGCGTCCATCAGCGCGCGCAGGTCTGCCTCCGCCTCCTCGAATGCACTCCATGCTTCCGTGACACGCGTGCGGAACGGACGGACAAAGAGCGGCAGCGTAATGCGTTCGCGGCACGCCTCAATCAGCTGCTCCGTGTCCGCATCGCCGGGGAGTGCGGCGAGCGCTGCTTCGAAGTAGGGCAGGGCACGCCCCTCCTGGTCGAGATAGTAGTAGGCATAGCCCATGCGGAAGTTCCAGAGATGATCGCCCTCGAAATGCTCCGCGTGCGGTTTGAGGAGTTCGATTGCACGCTCGTAATAGTCCCTCTGCCCGAGATCCGCTGCATTGTTGTACGCGCGCGCCAGCTCGGAGTCCGTCTCCGGCGTGCGCTCCTCTGCGGGCAGCGCCTCAAGCGCCTCGATGATCTTTGTGAATTCGTTCGCCTCGTGCCAGACTTGGCACTGCTCCAACAAGGTCATAGAAAAGCCTTTCTTAATCCCACCAGAAATACCAGATATTCGAGCTGCGCAGCTCGTTTGCCAGCTTGCCGACGCTCATGCCAGGCGCGCCCTGATCGATGATGTCGGCGCAGAACGCGTACTGCTCCTTCGCCAGATCCAAGGTGCGCTCCTGCGGCTCTATGGGCGCGGGAACGCTGTATTCGAGCGTGTCATAGGTGAGGACGGCAGGCACAGCGCCGTGCCGTTCGTGCCAGTATTTCGAGACCGCCATCAGCGCGGCAGTGTCGGGACAGTCGTTCCACCCGCCGAACGGCAGATATGCAAACACTGTCCACGGATGTTTCACGGGAATCTTAGCGAGAATCATCGGCTGCGTTTTCTGCGTCTCGTAGTCCCAGTAGCTGATAAAGTGGTCGGTCTCACGGAACTCTTCCCCATCTCCATCGTCCGGTGTCTCCTCTCGGCTCAGTTCAAAACGTTCGCCGAGCCGCTCCGTCAGAATCCACTTGCCGTCTCCGATGGGCTGTGCAAGGATTTTCTTGCGGTACTTTTCCACGGCATCGGCATCGAAATCATAGTCCTTGAACGCGCCCTTCTCCGCTTCCACATTCATCGTCAGGCTCTCCCACAGGGTATCGCTCGGGACGATGAGCAGGGGGACATAGCCCTCGCGGACGCCAAGCCGTGCAGCGTAACTATATGCCGCGACAATCGGATCATCGTCCGCCATCGGTGGGAAATACATCAGGGAGCAGTCCGCCCTGCCGCAGTTCAGGTACTGCATGATTGCGGCAGCGACGTCGCTTGGCGCCTCATCTTCATTTTCCTTTCGCTCGTCGCTGTTCCGCTTCCATGCGTCCCATCGCTGTGCGATGAGCCGTGCCATCGCCGCATAGTAGTCCTCGTCGAACGGGACAAAGAGGTATGCCTCCTGTTTGAACTCGTTCGAGTGGTAACGCGCCGCACCGAAGTAGGAGAGGGCATAGTTGTCGATGTCCGAGGGGAAGGAGGGGGCCTCGCCGTCGTAGTAATACTGCGCGAACGCCGTGCCCTCCTCGCCAAAGAAACCGCGCATCAGAATGCCGTGCAGGTCGTCGCGGATAAAGGGGCGCAGGTCGGTATCTGCCGAATGCTCCCGCACGGCGCGGACGGTCGCCGCATACTGGCGGACGAACCAATCCGCCATCAGCTCGTGCTCGATGCAGTAGCGCAGATAGATCGCGAGGTGGTTGTACGCCGTGATCTCGTCTACGGGCAGCTTCTTTTCGCGCAGGCTGTCGAGGTGCCACTGCGCATTGTCCATTACGAGATCGGTGAAGTCCTCGGACGCGAGTGTGCTACGCCTCTCCGGATCAATGACGAAGCTCACACGACGCTCGGCGAAACGGTCGAGCAGGGCATTAGCGTCATGTTTCAGTTTGTATTTGAGTTCGTCCTTGTGGAGCGGGATGATCTGATAGAAATTGACCTCATCTCTATCGGGGAGAACGCAGACGTTGCTGCCGCCCTTTTTGACCTGACCGCTGACGATCAGTGCGGCGGAGAGTGCAGTATTTTTTGCGTAGGGGGATCTGCCGTCAATCGTGTGTCCCCATGCGAGCCATGTATCGTCCTCGATCGGCAGACGTGCGAGGTTCTTCAGCAGGCGGATCGGCCAGTAGTGCACTTCGTCGTCCTCGTGGATCTTCCAGTCGGGCGGCAGGGCGATCGCGAGTTCCGCGCGTTCGAGCTTGTATTCGGCGAGTTCTTTTGGCACGTTCATGCGGTGCGCGCCCATCCCGAGGGTGACGAGCATATAGTAGTTGCGTTCCTCGGTCGGATCGAGAATGCAGATGTCCAGGTGGATATCCGGCGAGACAATCTCATGAAAGACGTTTGCATATGTGCCGAAGTTCGTCTCAATGTAACTTTCGACGGTCTCCAGTTCTTCCTCGGTATAGACCTCTGTGGGTATGGGGGCTTTCTTTTTATATGCAGAGTCATTTCTGCCAATTTTTTTCATCGTGTTCTCCTTTATGACTGAGGAGCAGGCTCTCCAGCATCGTTTCCAGAAGGCTTGTCGGTGTGATGACGAATCCCTCCGCCGTAATTTTTTCATTGAAGAAATCAACGGAGCGGTCGTGGTCAAGGAAGTGATTCCGTGCCAGGTATTGCCCGACATCGTCGAGGGTAAAGGCACATTCCCTGAGCACCGTGTCGGTGAAGGCGTTGGCGTAATGGATGCTCTTCATCGTGCGCTTCAGCTTTGTCGCCGGGTAGGCATTGCATAGTGCCTGTCGGAGCGCTGTCGCCATTTGTGCGGGCGAGGCATCCTCTGTGACCGGAATGGATGGGAGGATGCGCTCACGGCAAAGGTGCGCGTACAGTGTGCGGAACTTTTCTGCAAGTACGGTATCGTCATGGTCGGTCATGGCTGCGCCTCACGTCTGCTGGTGCTGCATGGAGACAATCTGACAGTCGGGGCAGAACTCGATGTAGAGCGTGCCCTCCATATAGTCCGTCAGCACCTCCCAATGAATCTGCATGAGGTACTTCATCGGCTGCCCGCAGTCGGGGCACGCTGTATACTCCCAGTCCTGCCACCAGAGTGCAAAGCCGCCGAGCGTGCAGGTGTCCTCGAAGCGTGCGCCGTAGAACAGAGGAACAGGCGTCTCGCCGAGGATGAGATCGTTTTCAAAAATCCTGACAAGCTCCTCTTCGATATACGTGGTATCGCCCGTATCTTCATAGGAAAGCACCTCGCTGCCGCCGTCGAGCGTATAGCGGCTCAGTATCGGCTCTGCATAGGCAACGCAGTTCGGACAGCAGGTCGCTGTGAGGATGCCGTCGATGCCGAGGAAGCGCAGACGCGCATCCCGTCCGTCGAGGACGAGCATATCCGCCATGCGGCTGCCGCAGTGCGGGCAGTTCTCCTCCCGTGGTCGGGCAATGCGGACGGGCGAGCGGCGGAGCTCTTCCTCCGATGCGGCGTGCACCAGCGTATAGCAGGTGTCGTAGTTCAGCGTGCGGCGCCGTCCCTCGCGGTCGAATGTCCAGCCGCCGCACTGCGCATAGACGGAGGGCTCGACGTGCAGCTTCCCGCGCCACGGGCGCGGATTGCGTTCGAGCGCAAGGAGTGCCGCAAGGGATTGGTCGTCTCCCTGCATACCGAGGCACATCATAAGCTCGTTCGCCTCATGTGCGGCATCCGTCTCCATCAGTGCTGCGATCAGTCCGTCCCGCACGTCCGTCGGTGCATGATAGTAGAGTGCCGAGGGCCAGAAGGAACGTGCCGCGAGTGCCGCGCGTGGGATCTCCGGCGCGAGCCGTCCGCGACAGCAGAGCAGATACCAGAAGACATCGGGAACATCCTCGATCTGCGCGATGATCTCCTGCTCCTTTGCCGAGACCTCCTCGGGCGTCCATGAGAGTGCCGCACGGCGATTCACCGCCGTCCTGCAGCGCCAGCAGAGTCCCATGTAGCCGAGCTCCGTGCCGCAGTCGGGGCACTGGTAGGGCAGCGTCATGATCGGCTCCTTTCCGTGATTCCTGTTGTGGGAATATTCATCTGTTTTATGATAATATAGATGTATTGCGGCTTCAATAGGTCTTTTGGGTAAGATTGACCATCAAGAACAGTCTTGACATGGATTAAGGCAGTCCTCCCTATAGATATCCGTATTGCTTCCGCTTCTGCCAAAGGAGCAGGAAGGTGAGCGATGCGTCGAGGAAATCTGCGGCAGGTGTCGCCATGAATACGCCGTCCACGCCGAAGATGTGCGGCAGGAGGAGCAGGAAGCCGAGGAGACAGATCAGTGTGTCCCAGACGGAGAGGAGGGCGGAGGTGCGTCCGTCGCCGAGCGCGGTGAAAAGCGACGAGCCGTACATGCTGAATCCGAGGAAGAGGAAGGCAGTCGCATGAATGCGGAAGCCGTGCACGGCGAGTTCGTAGACGTGCGTGCCCGCAGCGGCGAAGATGCCTGTGATCGGCGCGGCGATGAGGATACTGAGGGCGGTGGTAAAGAGGGAGAATGCGGCAATGAGTGTGAGGCTGCGGCGCAGAATTCCACGCAGGGCGTGCGTGTCACGTTTGCCGTAGTTGAAGCTCGCCAGAGGTGCGACACCCTCAGCGTAGCCCATATAAATGGCGGTAAGCAGACCGGAGATGTACTCGGAGATGGCGATTGCCGCCACGCCGTCCGCACCCGCTAGATGCATCATCGTGTTGTTCATGACGATCATGATGAGGCTCATCGAGAGCTGCATCACCATCTCACTTGAGCCGTTGCCCATCGCGGAGAGGACGGCACGCAGCCGCCAGACGGGACGTACGAACCGCAGTGTTCCGCGCCGATGGATGGCGAAGTAGTAAAGTCCTACGAATGCGGAGATGGAGTAGCCTGTCGCCGTCGCGACAGCCGCGCCCTCAAGCCCCCAACCGAGAACGAAGAGGAGGAGGTAATCAAGCACCATATTGACGATGCCGCCGACGAACGAGGAAAGCATCGCGAGGCGTGGCTGTCCCGCTGCAACAAGGAAGATGTCGAGGATCAGCCCTGTCATCGTGAGCGGTGTCGAGACGAAGAGAGGCACGGCGTACACTTCGCAGAGCGGATAGAGGGCATCGTCCGAGCCAAAGAGATAGAGGATCGGGCGCAGGAATCTCATGCCGAGCACAGCGATGAGCGTGCTGAGAATGACGCAGACGAGGACGAGCAGGGAGAAATTTTCCTGCGCATGGTGCTTTTTTCCCGCCCCGAGCTGCGCCGCGACGAGGGCGCTGCCGCCCGTGCCGAGCATGGTTGCGAGTACGATCATGAGCGGGATGAACGGCATGACGATGTTGATCGCCGACAGCCCATCCGTCCCGACGGCGTGCGCAACAAAGAGACCGTCCACGATGAAGTTCACATTCATGAAGAGCTGTGAGACGATCATCGGCACGGCGAACGCGAGCAGTGTGCGGTAGGTGATGGGCTGGGATAGCTGCGGCATTTCGTCTCCTCCGTTGATAGTAGGCGCTATCATAGCATGGAACACGGGGGAAAGCAAGCGCGGAGGATTTGCAAAATCACGCCGCTTTTGGTACACTTGCGGGAGTGTACCAAAAGGAGGGACTCTCGGAGCGCCCCTATCGGCTCGCAAGCTCGCCACTTCCCCCGCTTCGGCGGGGGAAGCTAAAATGCCGTAACGCAAAGCCTCCCCCCGTGCGACACGGGGGAGGGGGACCACGCATAGCGTGGTGGAAGGGGCGTTTCGCGCATTCGGACAACATTTACAACAGCTCCAAGGGAGATACGAACAGTCATGAGTGATCGAAAGAAAGCCCGTGCCGCCGCCGAGCGCGGGGCGCGGCTGACGAGAGCGGATGCGCTCGCCCTCTACGAGGACAACGACCTCCTCGCGCTTGCCGCGTGGGCGCGGGCGGCGAAGGAGCGCGCAAGCGGGAAGAATGTCTACTACACGGTGAACCGCCACATCAACCTCACGAATATATGCAGCGCGAACTGCCCGCTCTGCGCGTTTCAGGTGGAGCAGGGAGATACGCGCGGCTATATTATGGAAACGGATGATGTGGCACGCGTGCTGGAGACGGCGAAGCATACGCCGCGTCTCACGGAGATCCACATCGTGAGCGCGCTCCATCCAGACCGCCCCTTCTCCTACTATGAGGGTGTTGTGCGGCAGGTGCGCGCGGCACTGCCTGATGCAGACATTAAGGCATTCACGCCTGTGGAGATTGTGAACTTTGCAAAGACAGAGGGGATGTCTGTCCGCTCTATCTTGAGCGCGTTGCAGGAGGCGGGGCTCTCGTCCCTGCCCGGCGGCGGCGCAGAGATTCTCTCCGACCGCGTGCGTGCCGTCATCTGCCCGAACAAGGCGACGCGCGCGGAGTGGCTCGATTGTATGCGCACGGCGCACGCGCTTGGCATCCGCACGAACGCGTCCATGATGTACGGCCATATCGAGACGGTGGAGGAACGCATCGACCATCTGCTTTCCCTGCGCGACTTGCAGGACGAGACAGGCGGCTTTCAGGCGTTCATGCTCTTTCCCTTTCACCCCGAGAATACAGCGCTCGGCGCGGAGAAGAAACTCGCGCGCGTTGGCTCGTGGGAGGATATGAAGATGCTTGCGCTCTCGCGCCTTGTGCTTGATAACATAGCGCATTTCAAGGCGTTCTGGGTTATGCTGACTCAGCCCATCGCGCAGCTGGCGCTGGGCTTTGGTGCGGACGACCTCGACGGTACGATCGGCGAGGAGAAGATCATCCACGCGGCGGGTGCGACCACTCAGACAGGCATCACGCGGCGCGAGCTGGACGCGATGATCCGCGAGGCGGGCTATGAGCCTGTGGAGCGCGACACATTCTATCGGCCGATTGTGGCGGGGGAGGGCGCATGAGACTATCGGAGCGGAAGGCGATCGACCTCCTCACGAGCGGCGACCCCATCGCGCTCGGACGTGAGGCGGATACGGAGCGGCGGCGCAGGTTTGGCGATACCGTGACCTTCATCGTTGACCGCAATATCAACTACACGAATATCTGTGTGAACGAATGCCGTTTTTGCGCGTTCTATACAAAGCCGGGCGCGGAGGATGGCTACCTCCTGCCGATGGAGGAGATTCTCGAGAAGGTCGGCGAGACGGCGGCGGCGGGCGGCACGCAGGTCATGATACAGGGCGGCATCCATCCTGATCTGCCGCTTGCGTACTACGAGGATATGCTGCGCTCCATCCGCGACCGCTATCCCTCCATCGTGATCCACTCCTTTACGGCGACGGAGATTCTGTATTTTGCCGAAAAGGAAGGCATCACCATCGAGGACACGCTGCGCCGCCTGCAGGATGCGGGGCTTGCCTCGCTTCCCGGCGGCGGGGCGGAGATCCTCGTCGACCGTGTGCGCAAGCTCATCGCACCGAAGAAGATCATGACCGAGGATTGGCTGCGTGTGATGCGGACGGCACACAAGATCGGCATGGAGTCGACGGCGACCATGGTTATCGGCTTCGGTGAGACGATGGCGGAGCGCGTGGAGCACATGGAGCACATCCGCCGTTTGCAGGAGGAGACGGGCGGCTTCCGCGCGTTCATCACATGGACGTTCCAGCCGGGCAATACCGCACTCGGAGGAGAGAAAACTTCGAGCTGGGACTATATGCGGACACTTGCCGTCACTCGGCTGTACATGGACAATGTCGCGCACATACAGGGATCGTGGGTGACGCAGGGCGAGCGCATCGGGCAGCTGACCCTCGGCTTTGGCGCGGATGACCTCGGGAGCATCATGCTCGAGGAGAATGTCGTGCGCGCGGCGGGCACGCGATACAATATGTCCATCAAGAAGATGATTGATCTGATACGCGGTGCGGGTAGAGAGCCTGCACAGCGCGACACGCGCTATCGCGTGATACGGAGGTTCTAGCATGGCAGAGGAGAAAATTCCTGCGGCGGGCTACGCCGTCATCGGCGGCTCGGGGACGCTGTCGAGCGACTTCCCGCGTGCAAGCATGGCGGAGGATGTCAAGATCCTCGCGGATGGGCTGCACTTCGCCACGCCCTATGGGGAAAGCCCTGCGTTCCGTCTATTTTCCGTCGCGGGACGGCGCGTCCTCACCTGCCGTATGCACGGCTGGCGCAGCGGCGTGACGCGCGCGGATGCCTCGCGGCAGGTGTTCTGGGTGCTGCGCGCGGCGGGCGTCACGCGCATCCTCTCCGAGGGCGGTGTCGGCACGGTGAACCCGCTGCTCGACCCGCGCGACTTCCTCATCCCCGACGACTACCTCGATCTGTCCGTACGCAAGGATGTCATGCTCGACGGGCGCTACCTGCTCGTGATGCGCGATGCGCTCTGCTCGGAGCTGCGCAAGACACTCGTTGCAGAGACGAGGAAACGATATACGGGGCGTATCTTCGATCGCGGCATCTACGCCGTCACGGACGGACGGCATTTCGAGAGCCCCGCCGAGATCGCGATGCTGAAAGGCCACGCGGACATCGTGGGGCAGAGCCTCGCACCCGAGGTCTACCTCGCGCGCGAGATCGGCGCATGCTATGCGGGGCTGTACTTCGTCGTCAACTACGGCGAGGGCATCCGCCCGTGGTCGCACGACACACTCTCACAGATTTTCTACGGCGATGCTCCCATGATCGGCGACATCCTGCTCGCGACTATCCGCAGCGTCCCCGCCGAGGAGAGCGCGTGTGAATGCCGCAGTCTGCGCAAGGAAACCCTGCTCAAGGATGTCTATAACGCAGAGTCAGATAAAGGATAAAATGAAAACGCCGCCCGCTATGCACGTGGGCGGCGTTTTCGTTTGCTTATTTTCGTATTTTCTGCAGCTGCTGATAGAGTGTCGGGATATCCTTTGTAATGGTTTCCCAGAGCAAATTCTTGTTTACAGATTCGTACTCATGTGCAAAGAGATTCCTCATACCGCGCATCTCAGACCAAGGCAGTTCTGTGTGGGCACTTTTGAAGTCCTCTGATATGCGCTTGGAAAGTTCTCCGATCTGAAAGAGCGCCATCGAACACGCATTATAAAAAACATGATCGTGCTTGAAGTTTTCTATGGAAGAATCAAATCTTCTTACTGTGTCGCTGATTTCCTCGCAATGTCGGAGGATGTGATCAGCGATTCGTCTGTCTCTATCGTTCATAAAGCAATACCTCATCTCGTTTGAGATTCTCCTTGAACGGCTCGGAGTCTGGGAGGTCGCTGAGCAGATCGAGCTCTGTGCCAAGGGCATCCTCTAGGTCGGAATAGATACCGCCCAGCATGAAGAAACTCGTTATATCTCCTTCGATGCGCAGGTCTATGTCGCTGTTTTCGGTGGCATTGCCGCGCGCATACGAACCAAAGAGATAGGCTTTCCGTATGGGGTATTTTCTGCATACAGGGGCAATGCGTTCTCTGATTGTTGGTATTGACAGCATAACGATACCCCCTGTTGCTTGCAGTTGATTCAAGAGCGGCTATATGTAATGTTCATAGCGATAAAATAATGCAAAATCTCTGCATTGTCAAGAAATCTCATAATAACAGAGGCTATGTGGAGGATTGAGGGCGCAGAGAGGGCGGAAAAGATGCGACAAGATGATGGCGCTGAATTTATCAGTGCTCCTATATTTTGAACAGGTCGCTGTGTGTTCCTGTTCGCGTTAGGTAGAGGATGAGCGTGTCCTCTGAAATCTCGTAGATAAGCAGCCAGTCCGGTGCGATGTGGCACTCCCGACATCCTGTATAGTTCCCTGTCAGCGCGTGATCTCTGTACTTTGGGGCGAGCACTTCGCCGCGCGCCAGCTTTTTGATGACATCGGACAATAGCTCCGTATTGTATCCGCGCTTTGCCGCACGCTTCAAGTCCTTCTGAAAACGGGAAGTCGGGCGAATCGTATATTTCATGAAAGCAGATCCTTCATCATCGCATCGACATCTGTATAGCGTTTGCCGAGGCTCGGGTCTGCCTTCATACGGCGCACCTCGTCGAGCGCTTCCTGTGTCTCTGCGTTCGGCGAATTACCGCCGATCTCAAAGGGGATACGGTACTCACGCACTGTCTTTCGCGCAAAAATATTGAATGCTGTCGTCATGCTCATGCCCATATCCGCACAAAATGCACTGAATTGCTCCTTCAAATCGTTATCCATGCGTATGCTTACATTCGTTTGTGACACTCCAATCAACTCCTTTTCTATAGAGTAATGCAAATTCTGTGCATTGTCAAGAAATCTCATGATAATAGATGCGCAAAAGGAATGGCAAACCACCGTGTATACACGATGAAATTCGTGAAAAATCCATTGACAATCATTCCCACCAGTGCTAGGATAATGGCGCAGGAAATCCTGCGGAAACGATTTGATTGAAAAGAAGTGCAATTCATCATGCAAGAGCTGTCTTCCACACCGTTCGTCATGAGTCCATAGCGTCCAAGCGCATCCCATTGCGTTTGGACTTTTTTGCATTTTTAGGGGGGTAATCGTTATGTCGGTCAACAGAGGAAAAGTCGTCATCATTGGAACCAGCAACGTCGGTTCTGCCGTACTCAACAAGATCACGGATTTCCAGCTCGCATCGGAAATCGCGCTCATCGACCTCGATATGGACCGCGCGCGCGGCGAGGCACTCGACACGAGTCATGCCATGTCCTCGCCGTACAGCACCAATATCAAAGTTCATACAGGCACCTATGAGGACTGCCGGGACGCGGCATTCATCGTCATCACGGCGGGCCCTTCGATCCTGCCCGGTGAGACGCCTGACCGTCTGAAACTCGCGAGCACAAATACGAAGATCATGCGCTCCATCTTCTCTGAGATTGTGAAATACACGAAGGAAGCCATGATCATCATGATTACGAACCCTCTCGATGTCGCGACCTACGTCGTATCGACGGAGTTCGACTATCCGCGCGAGAAGATCCTCGGCACGGGCACGATGCTTGAGACCTACCGCTTCCGCTACATTCTCGCCGAGCACTACGATATGGATCCGAAGAACATCCACGGCTACGTGCTCGGGGAGCACGGCAACGACGCCTTTGTCGCATGGTCGACGGTGAACTGCGCGGGGCTTGGCATCGATCATCTCGACGAGTACTTCCACTTCAAGGAAAAACTCAGCCGTAAAGAGGTCGAGCAGGGGCTCATCCAGACCGCGTACGATGTTATCAACCTCAAGGGCTTTACGAATACGGGCATCGCGATGGTTGCCTGCCGCTTCATCAAGGCGATCCTCTACAACGAGCACACGATTCTGCCTTGTGCTGCCGTTATGAACGGCGAATATGGCATGCGGGACGTGGCGCTCTCCATCCCGCGCATGATCTCGCAGGACGGTATCGTACGCTCCCTCGAGGTACACCTGCCCGAGGACGAGATGGAGAAGCTCGTACGTGCACAGAAGAGTGTCCGCGCCGCGCTTGACGGCGCGGGGGTGAAGTAAGCCGCTGACACCTGCCTTAGATACACGAACCCCCGTCCACCAATGTAGATGTGGACGGGGGTTCTTATGTTCCTTAGGGAATCGCTGATAAAATAGACCCTCAGATTGGCGTAGATTTTTCGTCCGAACTAGAAGGCAAACCGGACGCATAGTAAAGGCTATGTGGAGGATTTGCCGACGAAGTGCGGGCAAAAAAGATGCGCTAAGATGGCGGTGCTGAATTTATCAGTGCCTCCTTACTCCTCCGCCGCCTCGTATCCGACCATCAGCGCCTGCATATTGCGGTCAACGGTGTGCGGCGGGACACGGTTTGCGACGGCGGTCTTGACGGCGTCGAGAGGGACAATGCCGGAGACGCGTGTGATTGCGCCGAGTGCGACGATGTTCGCAAAGAGAGATTTGCCGATCTTCTCGATGGCGAGTGTGGTGATGGGGACGGAGACCACATGTGCTGCCTGCGGCACATGTGGCACAAGCTCGCTGTCAACGATCAGAATGCCGCTCTCTGAATCGAGATCGCCCGCGTACTTGTCCGCTGCCGCCTGTGTCATGGCGAGTACAATATCGGGATGCTCGACGTGCGGATGATGGATCGCGCCGTCGCTCACGATGACCTCTGAGCGGGATGCGCCGCCGCGTGCCTCGGGGCCGTAGGACTGCGACTGTGCGACATTCATTCCGCACGCGGTCGCTGCCTCGGCGAAGATGATGGCAGCGGTGATGACGCCCTGTCCGCCAGAGCCTGAGAGACGAAGTTCCTTGTGCATATCAGAGCCCTCCTGCACGCCGCTGAATCTCGGTGTTCGCCATGCCGTACTCCTCGCCCGCGCACTCATAGAGCAGTCCGATGGGGAACTTCTCCGGTGTGCGCTTCTCGGGCGGGAGTTTGTCCCATGCCGCCTTCATGACGGCGGAGTCGCGCATCCATTCAAGCATTGCGGCGGGCGACCCCATCTTGTTCTTACGCCCGTAGGCGGTCGGACAATGCACCATTGCCTCGACGAGGGCGAAGCCGTGATTTTTGAGCCCGCCCGCAATCATCTGCGTGAGATGTTTGACGTGGAACGCCGTCGAGCGTGCGACATAGGTCGCGCCTGCTGCCTCAGCGATGCGGCACGCGTCAAGCGGGCGGTCGATCGTCCCGTATGGTGCGGTCGCCGTCATCTTGCCCGGCGGTGTCGTCGGCGAGGACTGCCCGCCCGTCATGCCGTAGATGTTGTTGTTGAAGAGCACAACCGTCAGATCGACATTGCGCCGACAGCCGTGCAGGAAATGGTTGCCGCCAATGGCAGTGCAGTCGCCGTCTCCTGTGATGACAATGACGTTTAGCTCAGGGCGTGCGAGCTTGATTCCTGTTGCAAATGGAATCGCACGTCCGTGCGCTGTATGTACTGTGTCGAAATCCATGTAGCCCGAGCCGCGCGAGGAGCAGCCAATGCCCGAGACAATGACGGTATTGTCCTGTGTGAATCCTTCCGCGCCCTCGATTGCCTGCGCGATGCACTTGAGCGCCGTGCCGTTGCCGCAGCCCGGACACCAGAGATGGGGGAGGCGGTTCTGACGGAAGAACTGCTCGAAGCCGCGGTCGATCTCCACGTGTGTATTCATATCCGTGCTCATGCCCGCACCTCCTCGCTCATTTCGTGGATTGCCGCCGCAATCTCCTGCGGGGTGAAGTCCAGCATATTGTATTTGAGGCAGGGGCGGACGGGTGTTCCGTGCGCCGCGCGCGTAACTTCGCCCACGAGCTGACCGTAGTTCAGCTCCGCGACGAGGATCTTCTTCACGCGATCTGCGAGCCGTCCGATCGCTGCATCCGCGAACGGCCAGATGGTCTTGAGGCGCAGGAAACCGACGCGGATGCCCTCCGCGCGTGCCTCGCGTACTGCCTCGTACGCCGTGCGCGCGGTGCCGCCGTAGCTGACGACGGCGAACTCCGCATCCTCCATGAAGTACTCCTCCGTGTGGATGATCTCCTCGCCCACGCGGTTGATCTTTTCATGCAGACGATGGAGCATCGTCTCCGTCACCACAGGACTGCCTGAGGGGAAGCCCGTCTCATCGTGGAGCAGACCTGTCACATGGATGCGGTAGCCGTCGCCGAAACGTGCCACATCGGGCACGAGATCATCACCGACGGCAAAGGGCTGATAGCCCTCGGCGCGTGTCTTTTTCGGCAGACGGCGCGGATAGATGTCCAGTTCGTCCGCCGTCGGGAGCGTGACATTTTCGCGCAGATGTCCGACGATCTCGTCCATCAGCAGAATGACGGGCGTGCGAAAACGCTCCGCATAGTTCACGGACATCACCGCCAGATCGAACGACTCGCGCACGCTCCACGGCGAGAGGGCGATGATCGGATGGTCGCCGTGCGTGCCCCAACGCGCCTGCATGACATCGCCCTGCGACGGCGCGGTCGGCTGTCCCGTCGAGGGGCCGACGCGCTGCACGTTTACCACGACGCACGGGATCTCCGCACAGGCGGCATAGCCGATCAGCTCCTGTTTCAGCGAGAAACCGGGGCCGCTCGTCGCGTCCATCACCTTTGCACCCGCGAGTGACGCGCCGAGGATTGCCCCCATCGCGCCGATCTCGTCCTCCATCTGGAGAAACGTGCCGCCGATCGGCGGCAGCAGCTTTGCCATCTGTTCGGCGATCTCCGTGGACGGCGTGATCGGATAGCCTGCGAAGAACGTCACACCTGCCGCAATCGCACCCTCGGCGACCGCCTCGTTGCCCTGCATGAGCCGTGCATTTGTCTCAGCCATCTCACGCCCTCCTCTCTACGAATATCGCAAAATCGGGGCAGCGCATCTCGCACTGCCCGCACGCGATACAATCATCAGGACGGACAGGCGTGATCTTGCCGAGGAGGCTCACCTCGAGCACCTTCTTCGGACAGAACGCCGCGCAAATGCCGCAGCCCTTGCACCGTTTTTCCTTGATATATAGCTCACCCTTCATGGCGTCTCTCTCCCGCCGGGATGTGGAAGAACATCCCCAATAATACACAAAATATCTTTTCCCATTTGTATTTGATGGTGAGATCATTATAACAGGAAATACAGACAGAATACAATGCAAGAATGAACATATTCCCGCAGCGGCGACGCAGACAAAAAACTTGACGCACCGTACATCCTATAGTAATCTACAGGCGAAAAAGGAGGGGATTTCTTGAATTTTTATACCTATGACTATATCACGGCGCACAGCCGGTTCGGGGATAATGTCTGGTATGCGCTTTCATTTCTCGCACTCGCTGCGCTTCTCTTTGTGAGTGTGAAGCATCTGCGCAACCGCCTCGCGACGCGCTACCGCGACCTCATCGTCATTCTGTTTCTCACGGTCGCATTCCTCGGTGGTGTGCAGTGGAACGACTACAACCGTACAAAGAGCGATGTGGAGGCGACCTCGCGTATGGCGCAGTTCCTCCACAGCCTCAGCGTGGATCTGGATGTACCCGTGCAGAAGATCCGCACCAACTCGACGTATTTGAAGCAGGGGATGCTCGTCGATGTGCAGGGGATATTCTATGTAGTGACATTCAATGCGGACTTTACGTCATTTCAATACGAGCGGACACATCTCTTGAACCGCGACGTGAAGATTGTGGACAAGGAGGACTGAAATGCTGATCTACTCTCTGATGCTGGGCAAGCTCGCGCTTGGCCTTTTGTGTCTCATCCTCCAGATCAACCTGCTCGGCAAGGGCAACCTCGCGCCGAACTCCGCGACCGATCAGGTGCAGAACTACGTTCTCGGCGGCATCATCGGCGGCGTGATCTACAACAACGCCATCTCCATTCTGGACTTCCTGCTCGTACTGATTGCCTGGACGCTGCTCGTGTTGGTTCTGAAATATCTCAAGATGAACAGTGGTGCGATCAAGGACTTCGTCGACGGCAGTCCCGCCGTGGTGATCGAGCGCGGCAAAATCCTCATGGATGAGTGTATGCGGCACGGAATGCTCGCGCATGACATCACACTGAAACTCCGCATGGCGGGCGTTTACTACATCAAAGATGCGAAACGTGCCGTGCTCGAGCCGAACGGACAGCTCACGGTCATCCAGTACGGCGAGCAGAACGCCCGCTATCCGCTCATCCTCGACGGACAGCTGGATGAGGACATCCTCGAACTCATCGAAAAGGATCACGTCTGGCTCAACGCAGAGCTGCGCACGGCGGGCTACGCGGTGAAGGACATCTACATCGGCGAGTATAAGGACGGTGCGCTGATTGTCCATCCGTATGAGAAGATTGTGAGTGTCAACTGAAAAATAAAAATCTCCCGACGGCGGAAGTGACCTGACCCTCAAAAGTTAGACTTGAGGAATCTAACTTTTGGGGATCAGGTCAGAAGCGGTCGGGAGATTTTTCTACGTAGAATTAGTTTTTCACCCGATATGCGACGGCGTACATGACGGGCAGGACGAGCAGTGTCAGCACCGTTGCCACAATCAGTCCGCCCGCAATGGCGACGGCCATCGGTCCCCAGAAGATGCTGCGCATGAGCGGGAGCATGCCAAGGATGGCGGCGGCGGCGGTGAGCATGATGGGCCGGAAGCGCAGGACGGCGGAGTCGATGATGGCGTCGAGGGGCTTTTCGCCCGCATCCTCATGCTTTTTGATCTGGTCGATGAGGATGACGGAGTTGCGGATGATCATGCCAAAGAGGGCGAGGACGCCGAGGTAGGCGACGAAGCCGAGCGCGGAGTCGGTGAGGAGCATCGCAAGCGCAACGCCGATGAGCCCGAGCGGGGCGGTGAGGAGGGTGAGCGCCATCTTGCCCATTGTGCCGACCTGCAGCATGAGGAGGGTCATGATGATAAAGACCATGGCGGGCACGGGCTGCATGAGGTAGCCCATCGCCTCCGCCGAGTCCTCAAGCGCACCCGCGGGGGTGATGCTCGCACCTGCGGGCAGGGAGGCGCGCAGTTCCTCTGTCGCACGGTAGATGCGCTGCGTTGCGTCGTTGCCCTCGCCGCGCACGACATCGCCCTGCACCATGATGGTGGGCAATAGGTTGCGCCGCTTGATGAGTCCGTCCTCTGCCGCATAGGAGAGGTGTGCGATCTGGGCGAGCGGGACGTAGCCGCCGCTGGTGGCTATCGGCAGCTCGCCGAGCCGCTCGAGATTCGTGCGGTCTTCGTCTGCGAGGCGCAGGACGATGCCGATTGTGCGGTCGCCCGTATAGAACTCCGCCGCCTGTGCGCCCGTCAGCTCGGTGTAGAGCATCTGCTTGACATCGCGCGCGCTGATGCCATAGAGTTTCAGCTTTGCCTTGTCAAAGTCAATCTGCACCGCCTTGGATTTCTCCGTCCAGTCGAGATGGATGTTCGCGGTGGCGGGATCGTCTGCGGCAATCGCTGCGACCTGCTCTGCGATGCGGCGCACCTCGTCCGTCGAGGAGGCAGAGACGCGCAGCATAACGGGGAAGTCGGCAGGCGGCCCTGTCTGGATGTACTGTGTGGCGATGCGCACGCTGGAGAGCTCGTTCTGCTGCGCCTCTGCAATGAGTGCGGCGAGCTCCTCGCGCTCCTCGGTACCGTTCGCCGTTATAACGAATTGGGCACGGTTGTCCGCGTCAGCTTTGACGTTGACGGGGAGGACGAAGCGCGGCGAGGTGCGTCCGACATATGCGGCATAGTTTGCGATCTTGTCGCTGTGGGCGTCGAGGATGGCGGAGAGCACCTTTGCCTCGCGCTCGGTTGCGGCGATGGATGCGCCCTGCGGCAGGGTCAGCTCGACGAGGATTTCGGGGCGCAGTGAGGGCGGGAAGAAGGTCTGCTTGATGTGCGGAAATGCGGCGATGGATGCCGCGAAGAGGAGCACCGTACCAATGAGGACGGCGGCGCGGTGACTGAGAAACAGCGTAAGCACGCGCCGAAAGAGCCGGTAGAACCTGCTCTGGTAGGGATCGTGTGCGGCTTCCGCTCCCTTTTTCACACGGATCAGGTAGTAGCCAAAGAGCGGCGCGACCATGACGGAGACGATCCAGCTGAGGACGAGCGCGATGCCGATGACAGGAAAGAGACTGCGGCAGAACTCGCTCGACATGCCCTTTGAGAATGCGACGGGGATGAAGCCCGCGCAGGTGATGAGCGTGCCCGTGAGCATGGGCTTCGCCGTCTGGGTAAAGGCGTAGCACGCGGCGTCAAAGCGCTCCATGCCGCGCTCGAGCTGGACGCTCATCATCTCAACGGCGATGATGGCGTCGTCCACGAGGAGACCGAGCGCGATGATGAGCGCGCCGAGGGAGACCTTGTGCAGGTCGATGTCAAGCATATACATGGCGACGAATGTGCCCGCGAGGACGAGCGGGATGCAGCCCGCGACAACGAGCCCGGTGCGAAAACCGAGCGAGAGGAAGCTGACGGCGAGCACGATGATAATTGCGAGTGCGAGCGTCTCGACGAAATCGTGGATGGAGTCCTGCACGACGGCGGGCTGGTTCGATACCTCGTTCAGCTCCATGCCGAGCGGGAGATCCTGCCGTATTTCGTCGGTGAGTGCAGCGAGGTTGCTGCCGAGCGCGAGGATGTTGCCGCCGTCCTCCATGGAGACGGCGATGCCGATGGCGGGCGCGCCGTTGTAGAACATCATCGGCTCGGGCGGGGTGGCCGTGCGCCGCTCGACGGTGGCAATATCGCCGAGGCGGAAGACGTTTCCGTTTGCGGCAATCGGAAGCGCGCGGATGTCCTCAAGGCTCTCAAATACGCCCGAGGCGCGCAGCTGCACGGTGTCCGTCTCTGTCTCGACCGTACCGCTCGTCGTCATGCTGTCCTGCGTATGGAGCGCGTTCGTGATCGCCGTCGGCGGGATGCCGAGCTGCGCCAGACGCGCGAGGGAGATTTCGACGTAGATGCGCTCAGGCTGCACGCCGAGGAGGATGACCTTCTGCACGCTCGGGACGGTGAGGATGCGGTGGCGCGCCGTCTCCGCCATTGCGCGGAGTTCCTCGTATGAGTAGTCCGCGCCTGTGATGGCGTAGATCGAGCCGTACACATCGTCGAATCGGTCGTTGTAGTAGGGGCCGTAGACGCCGTCGGGGAGCTCGCTTTTGATGTCCTCGCCGAAATTCCGCACGTCGCGCCACGTCGGGCGGATGAGGCTGTCGTCGATGTCGGAGCGCAGCTGGATGTAGATGATGGTCTGCCCCGCGCGCGTCTCGCTCTGGATGTCCTTCAGACCCGGTGTGTCCTGAAAGCGCCGCTCGAGCTTGTCCGTGACCTGCTCCTGCATCTCCTCGGCGGTCGCGCCCGGCCATACGGCGGTGACAACCATCTGCCGTATGGTGAAGGCGGGATCCTCCATGCGACCAAGCGCGTTGTAGGCGAAGACGCCGCCGATGGTGAAGACGATGATGAAATACCAGACAAGGGCGCGGTGGCGCAGGGAGAGCTCTGTGAGATTCCTCATTTCGTGCGCACCTTCTCTCCGTCGTGGAGTTGGTGAACGCCCGCCGTCACGATGACTGCGCCGCGCGGAAGCCCCGTGACGACGGCGTCACTCGTGTGAAATGCTGTGACTATGACGGGGACGAGGCGGACAGCGCCGTCCTCAACAACGTAGACCCCGGCCGTATCGCTCGTCTGATAGAGAGCGGAGAGGGGGATGACCGCGCCTTTTGCCGTGTCCTCGCCGAGGAAGACGCGCGCCGTCATGCCGAGCGGGAGATCGGCGGGCGCATCTGTGAGCGCGATGCGTGCGGCGTAGGTGCGGCTCACGGTGTCGGGCGCGGGGGAGAGCTCACGGACATAGCCCGTGAGTGCGGCGTGATTCGCCCAGAGCGTGACGGCAGCGGGCATGCCGATGACGATCCCGGAGAGCTGGCTCTCGGGGACGGCGATCTCTACCTCGCGCTCGCCATCCTGCGTGAGCATCATGACGGTCTGCCCCGCCGCGATGATCTGTCCCTCCTCGGCGGTGATGTTCGAGATCACGCCGTTCGCGCCCGCAATGAGGTTCGTGTAGCCAAGTGCGTTGCGGCTCGCCGCGTCCTGCGCGACTGCCTGTCGATAGGCTGCCTCGGCGGCGCGCGCATTCGTGCGGTACTGGTCGAGCATCGCCTCTGAGATCGCCTGTGCGGCGTACAGTTCCTCGTAGCGTTTGAGATTTGTCTGCGCGAGTTGCAGCTGTGCGCGCGCGGAGGAGACACCCGCGCCCGTCGCATTTGCCTGCTGCTGTACATCGCGCGCGTCGATGACCATGAGCACATCTCCCGCGCGGACATGCGCGCCCATATTTACATTGCGCGAGAGAATCTGTCCGCCGACCTGAAAGGCGAGCCGCGTCTCGTAGCGTCCGCGCACTGCGCCCGTGTAGCCCGCCTCTGATCGGGCGACATCGCCCACCGTCATCGTCCGCACGAGAGGCGCGGGCGTCTCTTTTTCCGAAACGCTGCCGCATCCCGCCGCCGTGAGGAGCGCTGCCGCGAGAAGGATCGTGATATAGGTACGCTGCTGCATGATGATCTCCCTTTCGTTTGCCGTAATTTCCTAAATTTTACCACTGAAAAGGGAGCGTGTCCATAGAGAGGGGATTTGAACACGCGCGCGTTTTATGCTAGAATGAATGGCGATAATGATGAGAAAGGATGTCACGATGGACGAGGAAAAGCGGCGGTATGAGAAGATCAGGGGGGCGTATCATTCGGTGGGACGGCTCGCGAGTCTGTACGATGGCATGATGACGTATTCGACCTGGTCGGGCAAGTTTGTCTCGCGGCTTGTGTGGGGGATGGGGCGCGAGGAGGTGAGCCGCTATGTCGGCCTTGCGCTGCGTGCGGCGCATGAGGGATTCGACGGGCGGCTGCTCGAGGTGCCCGTGGGGACAGGCTGTCTCTCGCTGCCCGTGTATGCGGAGCTGCCGAACGCCGACATCACGTGTCTCGACTACTCGCCCGCGATGCTCGCGGCGGCGCGCGCGCGTGCGGATGCAATCGGCATCCATAATGTTGCCTTTGTGGAGGGCGATGTGGGACAGCTGATCTTCGAGGATGATTTCTTCGATGCGGCGGTCTCGATCAATGGCTTTCATGCCTTCCCGGACAAGACGGCGGCGTGGAGCGAGGTGCACCGCGTGCTGCGTCCCGGCGGACGGCTGACGGGCTCGGTCTTCGTCCTCGGCGGGAATCCACGCACAGAGTTCGTTGTGAAACATCTCTATACGCGCATGGGCTTCTTTACGCCGCCGTATGATACGAAGGCGGGACTCGAGGCGCGCCTTCGTGCTCTTTTCCGCGAGGTGGAGGTCGAGTGCGTGGAATCGCTCGCGTGCTTCTCCTGCATTAAGTAAGTTTTGATTGACATAGGAGGTTTTTATGAAATTCCGTACACTTTCCCGCATGCTTGCCGCTACGCTCGTTGCCGGCGGAGCATTCCTTGCGGCTCCTGCCGCATACGCCGAGGAAAATGCGGCTCCTGCTGCCGAGCAGGCGCAGACACAGGAACAGGCGGCAGAGCAGACGCCGTTTGACGTGCAGGTGGTCGAGCAGCATGTGATGGCGACGATTGCACGCTTTGAAAAGGACGATGTGACCGGTCTGCAGGCGGAGGCGACTACGGAGCTGCGTCCGCATCTGACGGCGGAGCAGATCTCTGGTGCAAAGGCGGAGTATGCGCCGAAGTGGGGCGCGCGTGCCGGCGTTGGCAAGCCTCTTATGACGGCGGGCAAGGAAGGTGACAAGTGGTATGTCATCTGCGAGCTCGCCGTGGGTTACAAGGCGACGGCGGTTGTCTACCGCCTCACCTACGATGAGAACATGAAGCTCGCGGGTTTATTCGTCCGCTGATTGATTGATTGCACACAAAAAGCTCACGCATTGCGTGAGCTTTTTGTGTGATCGTTTATACTCCGTCGTCGTAGACGCTGTTATCGTTGTCTGCGGAGCTCTGGGCTGCCGTGGACTGGAACGGCGCAGCGCTGTCGTAGGTGGTCTGGACGCCGTAGACGGTGGTGTTGGTCTGCGTCTGGATGTAGAGCTCGGTGCCTGCGGGGAGGTCGATGTTCTTACCGTGGACGAATGCGCCAGCGACAACACCGAGAGGCCCGAGGACGGCGATGCCCGCGAGCGATGCACCCGCAGCCATGGCGAGATGCTGCATTTCCTTCTTCGCCTCTTCGCCGATGAAGGTCGTGACGTAGGTGCCGTCGAGCGCCTTCGTGTTTTTGAAGTCGATGTCAACCTGCGCGTTGCGCCCGAAGTTCTTTGCCTGCTTTACTTTCGTGACCGTGCCCTCGCCGCGCGAGCCCTTTGTGAAGACGAGTGTATCGCCGACGAAGACGTCGTCCGCAACCTGATACTCGATCGTGTCGCCAACCTTCAGGTTCTTCGCGTTGACGGGGGTTACGAGTGCGACCTTGACGAGGGTGTTCGCGGGAACGGAGACGGGCGTGACGGGAATCTTCTTCGTGCCGAAGGATGCCTCGGAGAGGGCGGAGATCCGCTTTTGGAACGTGCCCTCGGCGGTCTTGCCGAGCAGTGCGACCTCCATCTCGCTCACGCGCTCCTGCACGGGGCGCAGACTCGTCTCGTGGTTGATGTTCCACTCAATCGCGTTGAGGTTCATGAGGACGGACGGCGTTGTGCTGTTCGTATAGACCTCGTCGTAGATGGCGTCGATGCGCGTCATCAGGCTGCCCGAGCGGTGCTTGCCGTCATAGTCGCGCTCAAGGCGGTTGATGCGGTCGATCAGCGCGCCCGTCTGCTCCTGCCCGTAGGTGTCCTGCTCGATGAGTGAGAGCTTGGACTGGACGGCGTTGGGCGGCTCGGCCGCGAGCGCTGTGCCGAAGGATGTGAGCGCGAGCACGAAGGTCAGCACGAGTGCACAGATTTTCTGCTGCATGAATGATCTCCTCCTACCGTGGCGGCTGCTGTTTTGTCGTCAGCAGCTCTTCAATGAAGTCCGCAATACTTCTGAGCGGCGAAGCCGGGGTGTATTGCTGCGGTGCATCCATGCCCTGCGTTGTACGCAGGACTTCCTTTGTATCGTAGACCTCAACCTGAGCGGAGACGAATTGGTACGTTCCCGCCTGCGGGTTGAGGCGTGTGCGGTACAGATAGCGGCGGTTCTCAGTCGCCTTCACGACGGCAACAACGGCGTCGCGCTCCGTATCCGAGACGCGCACGACGGTCGCTGCATCGACATAGTAGCCCGTGTCGTCCTCCGCATCGACGAAGCGCATGTCCTCTGCCGCATTACACACGCTGAAACTTGTGAAAAACACGAGAGCGGCAAGCAGAATTCCGCCGCTCATAAAACGCTGCATTTGTGGGAGTGCCTCCTTCCAAAATTTTCTGTGATTCGGGCTCTATTATAGATGAAATTTTTTTTTGCGTCAAATTTAGATTCGATGAGTGGCAGTGCACCGCGTTCTTTTCGGTTGCGAAAACTCTGTTTATGATGTAGTATAAGAACGACTGAATTCTTTGTAAAAGACAGGAGATCGCGCCGATGACCAAGGCTACAAAAACGCGCATCCTACTCGCTCTGACTACTGCCTGTACCGTGCTTCCGCCGGCTGCACATGCTGCCTACCACGGGGACACGGATACGGGCTTTCAGCATCTGGATTTCATCGAGAACGAGCGGCGTGAGGAGCGTGAGAACCGTCTCACGGAGGAGCAGGTGAAGCTGCTCGCCGATGTGGGGGAGATGGAGAAGTACCTGCGTCATCCCGTGGATGCGGCGGCACCGTCGCCGATTGCGTTTGAGGGCGATGATCTGACCTATGACGAGCGTACGGGCGACTTCACGGCGAAGGGGCATGTGGATATCGTGCAGCTCGCGGCGCGGCGTTTTCAGGGCGACTATGTGGAGGGCAATACTGTCTCAGGCGAGGTCTCCGTCCCTGATCGCGCGCATATGCTGCAGCTGACAGAGGGCGCGGCACGCGTGACGCTCGACGGCTATCGCATCAACTACAACTACAAGACGCGCGAAGGCGCGATGGCGGAGGCAAAGGGCAAGGTCGGCGGCTACTACATGACCGGCAAGCGGTTCGAGTTCTACCCGGACAAGATCGTGGTCTACGACGGCACGCAGACGAAATGCTCCGCCGAGAAGCCCGACTATCATCTGAGCGCGGATGTGGCGGAGCTGTATCCTGGCGACCGCCTCGTGCTGACGAATGTCAAGTTTTGGCTGAAGAACAAGGTTATTTTTACGAAAAAGCACTACGAGGTCGATGTGAGTAAGCCCATACAGCGGAATCTCCCGTCGGCGGGCTATGACAGTGATGACGGTCTCTGGCTTGAGCAGACCTTTTCGTATGATCTTGCGCCGCGCGTGACGGCGAGCGCGAATCTCTATGTGACGACGAACAAGGGCTGGCGCTCCCACTACGATCTCGGCTGGGAAAACAGGGGGACGGAGGCAATCCTCACCTACGGCGTGTTCGAGGACAGCGATGATGGCTGGATCAAGAAGGAGCCAGCGCTCCTCCTCAGCTACAACAAGCGTCTCGGCAATACGCCGATTACCTACCGCCTGTACTCCGAGTATGGGCGCTGGTATGGCAGCGGCATTCACAGCAATCATTGGCAGTACGGCATCTCTGCCGTGCACGATACGATCCGCTTTCACGGCTATCGGCTGGATCTCGCGGCGGGCTACTCCATTACGCGCGAGAGCTATGATGGCTCGCGCGTACAGGGCTTCAATGCAAGCGCCTACCTCACGCGCCCGTTCAACGAGCGCTTTGCGGCGTATATCGGCGGCATCTACACGAAGAGTACGAAGACAAACACGCTCTTTGACTTCGATCAGGAGGACTATTCGAAGATCCTGCAGGCGGGGCTCAGCTACCGTCTCGACGAGCGCAACCGCATCGGCATCGCCACGAAGTACGCCGTCGATCCGCACAAGTGGACGGATGTAGACTATTACTGGTTCCACGACCTGCACTGCTCGCAGATCATTCTGCGCTATCGCTCGGAGCAGGATTCGTGGAAGATCAAGTGGGAGTTTACGCCATGGTAAATGCACTCGCACAGATGGCGGACACACCCGTGCTCATCATCGGAGACATGGTGGCGGATGTCTATCTCGACGGTGAGATTGCGCGCATCTCGCGTGAGGCACCCGTGCTCGTGCTCGAGCAGCGCGAGGAGCGTGTGGTCGCGGGCGGTGCGGCAAATGTTGCAAACAATGCGGCGACGCTCGGCGGCTCCTCGTATGCCGTGGGGGTCTGCGGCACGGAGCGCAGCGGTGACGCCCTCCTCGCCGTGCTCGGTGAAAACGGGGTGCACACGGAGGGCTTCGTACGCGCAGACGCGCATCCGACGATTACAAAGACGCGGATCATTGCGGGAGGACGCGCGACAGTGAGTCAGCAGATCGTGCGCGTCGACCGCGAGTGGCATACGCCACTGACGGAGGAGACGGAGGAGACGCTGCTCGTGCGCATACGGGAGCTCCTCCCGCAGGTGCGCGGCGTTGTGCTCTCGGACTACGGCTCGGGGACAGTGACGGAGCGCGTGCGCCGCCTCGTCATCGAGGAGACGCGCAGGATGGGACTCCCGAGCATCGTGGACTCGCGCTATGACATCCTTTCCTATGAGGGCATCGGCTACGTCAAGCAGAACGATGCGGAGCTTGCGTCGGCGCTCGGGCGGGAACTGCGCTCCGAGGAGGAGATTCACGCCGCGGGGCATGAGCTGCGCGCGCGGCTCGGCGCGGACGGCGTGCTCATCACGCGCGGGGACAAGGGCATGACGCTCTTCCGCGCGGACGGTACGGCGATGAATATCCCCGTGAGCGACCACAGCGAGATCTTCGATGTGTCGGGCGCGGGCGATACCTGCGTCGCCGTCGTGATTCTCGCGCTCGCGGCGGGCATCGATCCGCTGACGGCGGCATGTCTCAGCAATATCGCCTCGGGGATTGCCGTGCGCAAACGCGGGACGGCGACCGTCTCATACGAGGAACTGCGTGCCGCACTGACGGCGGGGAAGGAGGCGGAGCGATGCTGATTCCAAGCGAGCGGATTGAGGAGTACGCGGCGATACTGCGCGCGGCGGGGCTGCGCGTCGTCTTTACGAACGGCTGCTTTGACATCCTGCACGCGGGGCACGTCCGCTATCTCGCAGCAGCGCGCGCCCTCGGCGATGTGCTCATCCTCGGGCTGAACAGCGACGCATCCGTGCGCCGGCTGAAGGGAGAGACGCGCCCCGTGAACAGTGAGGCGGATCGTGCGGAGGTCGTGGGCGCATTGAAATCGGTGGACGCGGTCGTCATCTTTGGTGAGGATACGGCGGAGGAGCTGATTGCAAAGGTGCGCCCTGCGGTGTATGCGAAGGGCGGCGACTACACGCGCGAGACGCTGCCCGAGGCGCGCATTGTCGAGCGTTACGGCGGCGAGGTCGCCTTTATCCCGCTTGTGGCGGGGAAATCTACGACGAGCATTATTGAACGGGCGGGACGGAAGTAGGGGGCGCGTTCGCGTGGGACGAGCACCAGAACCAACCTTTGACGATGAAAGGAGGGCAGGACATGAAGAACATCTTGGTTGTCAAACTGAGCGCAATCGGCGATGTCATTCATGCCCTGCCCGTTTCGTATGCCATCAAAGAACGCTTCCCCGAGGCGCACCTGACGTGGGTCGTCGAAAAGCCCGCCTATCCGATCCTCGAGGACAATCCCTACATCGACGACATCATCCTCTTTGAAAAGGCGAAGTTCCGCAGCGTCAGCGGCTTCCTGCACGAGATCGGTCCCTTTCGCCGACAGTTGCGCGCGCGCCCATACGATGCCTCGCTCGACCTGCAGGGGCTGTTCAAATCGGCGGCAATCGTGTGGAATGCGGGCGCACGGCAGCGCGTCGGCACGGCGAATATGCGCGAGGGCGCGCATCTCGTGAGCCGCCCCGTGCGCGGTGCGCACGCAGAGGGGCACATTGTTGAGCGCTATCTGGACGTTGCGCGTGCACTTGGCTGCACGGTCGATGAGGTGCGCTTTCCCGTTGCCGTATCCGAACGCGACCGAGCGGCAGCTGAGATGCTGCTTGCGCGCGAGGGCGTGCAGGATGGGCGCGCGTTTGTCGCCTTTGCCATCGGTGCGAACTGGCCGAACAAGCGCTGGCCCGTGGAGCATTTCGCCGCGCTTGCGGACAGGCTCTACCGCGCGCGTTACGTCCCTGTCCTCGTCGGCGGCGGGCGCCTCGATGAGACGCTTGCGCAGGACATCATGGCGGCGAGCGAGATCCCGCCAGTGAACCTCGTCGGGCGCACGAATCTCAAGCAGCTCGCGCACATCTTCACGCGCGCCGCGCTCGTCCTCGGCGGCGACACGGGTCCCGTCCACCTCGCAGCGGGACTCGGCACGCCGACCGTCATGCTCATGGGGCCGACGGACGCGAACCGCAACGGCCCATACGGACAGCAGGAGAACGCCATCGAGGTCGACCGCCCCTGCCGCGCGTGCTGGAAGCGCGCCTGTCCGAAGGGGCTGGACTGCCTCGCGGCGATTACGCCGGAGATGGTCGTGGAAAGAATGAGACCGCTGCTTTCGCGGTAGTGTGCGGGGAAGTATTCGCCTGTGGGAGGCTGTAAGTTTGTACCGAAACATTCTCGTCATCAACCTCATGCACCTCGGCGATCTGATGCTTGTGACGCCCGTGCTGCACACGCTGCGGCAGAACTATCCAGAGGCGCGCATCACCCTGCTCGCGGATGCGAAACTCGCGGACATCGTGCGGGAGAATCGGAACATCGACGAATGCCTCCTGATCGACAAGAAGGGGAAGGACAGCAGTCTCCTCGGCATCCTGCGCTTTGCATGGCGGCTGCGGGAAAAGAAATACGATCTCGTCGTCAATCTCCACCGCAACGAGCGTGCCTCCGCACTCGCGGCGCTCAGCGGCGGCAAGTACATCATTGGTTATGCCAAGCCCGGCTTCGCGCTCCTCTTTGACCATGTCAGTCCCGATCAGCATATGATGATGCACGAGATTCACTCGCACTATGCGGCACTGCGCGCGGCGGGCGTAATCGACGAGATTGCGGATGCCGGGCTCGAGATGTGGCTGCCCCCTGCGGCGGCGGAAGAAGCGGCACGCCTCTGGGCGGCGCATTTCGCGCCGGAGGACAGGGTGATCGCGCTCAACATCGGCGCAAGCTGGCTGACGAAGCGGTGGGTGGACGAATACTTTGCGGAGGTGGCGGATACCTACCTCGCGCGTGGCTATCACATTGCCGTCATGGGCGGACCGATGGATGTGGAGATTGTCGAGCGCTGCCGCGCACAGATGCGGGAGCGGGACAACGAGCGCCTGCACATCTTTACGGGGAAGGTCAGCCTCGGCGTTCTCGCAGGGCTCCTGCGGCGCTGCATCCTTTTCATCACGACGGACTCGGGTCCTATGCACGTCGGCGTTGCGATGCATGTGCCCGTCCTCTGTATGTTTGGCGCGTCGCCGATTCCGGGCTTCTACCCCTACGATGCGCGCAGCATCTCCGTGCGCGCGCCCGTGCCGTGCCACCCCTGCCGCATTCACGAGTGCCCGCTCACGGGCGAGGAGCATATGAAGTGCATGAAGGGAATGCCGTCCGACCTCATCATCCGCTATGCCGATCAGATGCTTGCGGAGTGCGGGGAGCAGCCCGCCTATGCGCTTGCGGCGCCGACGGCGTTCGAGACGCGGGTCGTGGAGCAGGTGAACGGCACGTTTGTCCTTGCACCGAAGGGAGCGGCGGCACGCGTCGTCCGCCCCGTGATGCCCGCAGGGCTGAAAGCACACGGTTTCGATTGATATTTTCAAAGATAGGAGCGTTCTCATGGATATGGCAAAGATCCGCGCAACCGTTGCGGAGAAGAGTGTACGCAGCAACATTCTTGTTGTCGGCGATGTCATGCTCGATAAGTATTACTCGGGCGAGGTCACGCGCATCTCGCCCGAGGCGCCTGTGCCGATCACACATGTGACGGGGACGCGCGAGACCCTCGGCGGCGCGGCGAACGTCGCACACAACCTCGCGCTGCTCGGGACGAATGTGAGCATTGCGGGCTATGTCGGCGATGATGCGCACTGCAAAAGCCTCCTTGAGAAATTCGCCGCACGCGGGATTGACTATGCGGGGCTTGTCCATACGGATCGCCCGACAACGACGAAGATCCGCATCATCGGCGGGCATCAGCAGATGCTCCGCCTCGACTTCGAGGACGACAGCCCGATTGACGGCGCGTATGCGGAGCAGTATCTCGACTACATCGACAAAAAGCTGAACGAGAGCATGGACTGTGTCATCATCTCGGACTACGGCAAGGGCGCGTGCACGGAGTTTGCGTGCCAGCACATCATCCGCGCGGCGCATGATCACGGCGTGCCCGTCATCGTCGACCCGAAGGGTGCGCAGTGGGCAAAGTACCGCGATGTCGACTACATCACGCCGAATGTCAAAGAGATCAACGAAATCATGCTCGAGCCGATAAAAAATGATGATTTCGAAGTCGAAAAGGCGGCGCGCTATGCCATCCGCAAGTTCGGCATTCGCAATGTCGTCCTTACGCGCTCCTCGAAGGGGCTTTCCCTCATTCACAATGAGGAAGTTGTACATGTTCCGACGCGGGCACAGGAGGTCTTTGATGTCTCGGGTGCGGGCGATACCGTGATTGCCGTATTCGGGCTCGGGCTTGCAGGTGGGCTGAAACCCGCAGATGCAGCGTATCTTGCAAATCTTGCGGCAAGCGTTGTCGTCTCGAAACTCGGAACGTATGCCGTGAGCAGGGAGGAGCTGCTGCAGGTACTCGATCGCCAGGAGGGGGCAAATTCATGATTATCGTTACGGGCGGTGCCGGCTTTATCGGCAGCAATCTCGTCCACGCGCTGAATGCGCGCGGGCATAAAGACATCCTCATCGTCGACGACCTTGCGGACGGCGAGAACTACAAGAATCTGCGCGGGCTGCATTTCATCGACTACCAGCAGAAGGACGACTTCCTCCACCTCATCGAGGAGGGCGACTTCGACGGCACGGACATCGACGCAATCTTCCACGAGGGTGCGTGCTCGGATACGATGGAGTACGATGTCAACTACATGATGAAGGTGAACTACTCCTACTCCAAGGCGCTCCTGCACTTTGCGATGGGGGCGCGCATTCCGTTCTTCTACGCCTCCTCCGCCTCGACCTACGGCGGCGGGAAGCACGGCTTTACCGAGGGCGGACGCTGCGAGGATGCGCTCAACCCCTATGCGTTCTCAAAGCTCGCGTTCGACCGCTATGTGCGGCAGGTGATTCCCGAGGCGCGCAGCCCCATCGTCGGGCTGAAATACTTCAACGTCTACGGGCCGCAGGAGCATCACAAGGGGAAGATGGCATCCATCTTCTACCAGCTCTACCATCAGATCATGGAGACGGGCGAGGCGCGTCTCTTCCGTGGGACGGACGGGCTGGCGGACGGCGAGCAGCGGCGTGACTTTGTCTACGTCGGGGATGTCGTGCGCGTCAACCTCCATTTCTTCGAGCACGGCGGCGAGAGCGGCATCTACAACTGCGGCACGGGCGTCGCGCACAGCTACAACGAGGCGGCGCGTGCCGTCATCGCCGCGCTCGGCAAGGGCAAAATCGTCTACCGCGACTTCCCCGAGGTGCTGCGCGGCAAGTATCAGAACTACACGCAGGCAGATATGACCGCTCTCCTTGCGGCGGGCTACGACGGCGGCTTCACCCCGATGGAGGAGGCAGTCAAGGAATACTGCGACTTCCTGACGGCGGGCGGGTACTTCCCCTATGCCGAATAAGGCGATCTTTTTCGATCGTGACGGCACGCTCAACGTCGACGTGCACTATCTCCACGAGCCTGAGAAATTCGTCTGGATCCCGGGCGCAATCGACGCGATTCGCTGGGCGAATGAACACGGCTATCTCGTCATCGTCGTCACGAATCAGAGCGGCATTGCGCGCGGCTACTACGACGAGGCTGCCGTGCACAGACTCCACGACTGGATGAATGCGGAGCTTGCCGCGCATGGCGCGCACATCGACGCATTCTACTACTGCCCCCATCACCCCGAGGCATCTGTCCCCGCCTATGCGAAGAACTGCGACTGTCGCAAGCCCGCACCCGGCATGCTCCTGCGCGCGATTGCGGAGCACGATATCGAGCCCGCCGTCTCGTGGATGTTTGGCGATGCGGAGAGCGATATCGCTGCCGCCGAGAATGCGGGGGTGCGGGGCGTGCGTTATACAGGGGGGAGTCTTGTGGCGTGCGTGCGCGGCGCGGTGGAAGAAGATATGTAACGAGGAGGTGGACGCATGAAACTTGCCGTCATTATTCTCACGCACAACGAGGAGCGGCATATCGAGGCGTGTATTCGGAGTGCCTCGTTCGCCGATGAGATTCTCGTCATCGACGATGATAGCACGGATCGTACGGCGGAGATGGCGCGGGCGGCAGGGGCGCGCGTCATCTCGCATCCTCTGGCGGGGGACTTCGCGGGGCAGCGAAACTTTGCACTCACGCAGACGGATGCGGACTGGGTGCTCTATGTGGATGCGGACGAGCGTGTGAACGAGGGCGCGGAGGCAGAACTGCGCCGCGTAATGGCGGAAAACGCACGCGCTGCGTACGAGATCAAGCGGATCAATGTCGCATTTGGGCAGGAGATGCACTACGGAGCACATCGCCCCGACTATCCCCGCCGCTTCCTCCCGCGCGATGCCGTGCGCTGGGAGGGGCTTGTGCATGAGCGCACGGTGTCCAATCTCCCCGTTCGGCGGCTTAAGGGCAGTCTCCTTCACTATACCTATACGGACTGGGATCAATACTTTCAGAAAATGAATCAATATGCCACACTCATGGCAAAGCGGAGGCTTGCCGAAGGGGAGCGTCCATCGTTCCTCAAGATCCTGTTCGATCCGCCGTTTGCCTTCTTTCGCTCCTACGTCATCCAGCGCGGCTTTCTCGATGGGCGCCTTGGCTTTATCCTGGGGATATTTCACGGATTTTATACGATGATGAAGTATGTGAAACTATATTATTTGGAGGAAGGGAATCGAGCAGAATCCCCACAGGTACCGGATCACACGTAGAGAGAATCACGAGGGAACGAAATTTTTGGAGAGAAAAGGCTATGCGCCTGCATGATCTCAGCATCGAACGGATTCACACATGGGCATTTTATCTGCTCTGTGGTTTTGCGCTATTCAGCAATATCTCGATTGCGATTGCGTCTCATTCGTCATCAATGATCTGGCGATCGTTTTCCAAGGGCTGGTGCAGGGAAACTATAGGGCATCGGGTTTTTCTATTTATATGTCGGTGGGCGGCTTCCTCTCCATGATTCTCCCCGTGCTGGTGCTGCTTCTCCTGAGCGGGCGCCTTGATGCACGCTATCGGCTGCCGACTGCGATCACGCTTGTGATTGGGTGTATGGCGCTTCTCTTCAATGGAACGCGCGGTGCGTGGCTTGCCGTGCCGATTGCGGCATTCATCTGTGCGGCGTTCCTCATCCGTGATAGGAAGAAACTGCTCGTCGGCACGGCGATCGGCGCACTCATCTTTGCGGGGATCTTTGCCGCTTCGCCTGCACTCTCCTCGCGTTTTGCAACGATCAGCGACACGAAGATGCAGAGCAACTCGGAGCGTTTCCTCCTCTGGACGAGTGCGTCGCATATGTTTGCGGATCATCCCGTGCTCGGCATCGGCTTTGCAGGATTCAAGGCGGCGTACCAGGGGCAGTACATCCTGCCGGAGGCAAAGGAGCCCGATCTTGAGCACGCACACAGCAATGTCATGCACATGCTTGCAGAGTGCGGCATCATCGGTCTCGCTGCGCTGCTGTTTTTCTGGTGGACATGCCTTTCCTATGGATTTCGCATGTGGGGGGCAACGCATCGGATTGCGGCGTTGCTCATTCCCGCAATTCTCCTCGGTCTCATTCTGCAGGGTCTGACCGAGTACAATATGGGGAACTCCGCCGTGATGAAACTCCACTGGCTCCTCATGGGTCTATGTCTGCAATGGCAGCGGTTGGATGAGGGGAGCCGGATGCTGCCCTGAGCGTTATGATACTGGAAATGGTGAAAACCGCGTACATTTTATTCAAAATCTGCTAAGCTGGGGGACTCGATGCAATCTTTCTATGAACTGTCGAAACGGATTTACGATATGAAGAATCCGCGTGAGGCACGGCGCGCGCTGATTTTTTGTGTGCGCGCATATTTTCGTCGTGCACAGATGCGGGAACTTGATCTCTTCTTTCGAAAGGATCAGGTCTTGACGGCGCTCTTGGACATCTATCCCTTTGTCTATGAACAGCCGACGCGCGCATTCTTTTACAACAAATCCACATTCGATGAGCGTGTGCGCCTTGTCGAGTCACATATGCTGTTCCTGCGCGAGCATATTCAAAAGGATGTTTTCCTTGGACTTTATCGGCGCGAATCCCTGCCGCTCTGGTCGGGAATCCCCTGCATGGGGGAACAGATGACAGCGTCGCTCTTCTTTGACAGCGGACAGCGCAAGGAAGGACTCATGTCCGTCATCCTGCGGTTGGGCGAGGCAGCACTCTATCAGATCATCTTCTGGATTGCCCCCGGGCGAGACGGTCTGCCCGCAATGTGGATCGGCGCGATGCAGGGGCCGAATATGGTGCATGCACGCGATGTGGTGAAGCAGGCGACGAAGGCGTGTCACAGCTATCGAACGAAGAACCTCGTGCTCTACATTGCACAGGCGGCTGCACGCACGCTGGGACTGCGGCACATTTACGCCGTGACGAATATGGGCTACTATGCGAATAATCACGTGCGCATTGATCGAAAGCTCAAGACGGATTTCAGTGCTTTTTGGCACGAGGCGGGCGGCATTGATACAGATGACGCGCGCTTTATGGAACTGCCTCTGGTCGAGGCGCGCAAGACGATGGAGGAGGTTCCAACGCGCAAGCGCGCGGTCTATCGGCGGCGCTTTGCTCTGCTGGATGAGATCGATCGGGAGGTAGCAGAGCGCGTCACTGCGATTCTGCGATAGGGAACGGCATATGAAAAGCCCGACGGCGGGAGGATTGCTCTCGTCGTCGGGCTTTTGTATGTGTCTTTTATTTTTCTTTCGCTGCGGTGGAGGGCTCGCCTTGGATCGCCTCCAGATTCATCCCCGGCGTGATGCCCTGCGTGTGGCGGTTCTCCATGCGCTCGTGGACGTGGGCGTATTTCGCCGTGACTTTGGGGCTGCGCTGGCGCAGGGTCTCCTGGACGACGCGCAGATCCTTCGTCTCCTGATAGAGGTTTGTGCCGCAGCTGTGGCGGAAGAGGTGGCAGGCATAGCCAGGCTGTTTCAGCCCCGCGTCCGTGAGGGCACGATTGATCACGTAGCGGATGCCAACGCGCGTGATACGGCCGTTTCGATTGTTCGGTGAGCAGGAGATGATGGTCGGGGTGAGACGGTTCTCGGGCGGGATTGCACCACGCGTCTCGATATACGCCTGAAGGAGCTGAAAGGTTTCCGCGCATGGGTAGATGATGCCTGCATGTCCCTTGCCTCGGATCTCGATGCGGCCGCGCTGCCAGTCGATGTCCTCGTCGGAGAGACGCATGACCTCGACGACGCGCAGTCCCTCGACGCCCATGAGGTAGACGATGAGGAGGTTGCGCAGGCGCCGCAGGGCATTCTTGTCCGCCGCAAGCCCCTCGCAGATCTCCTTGATCTGGTCGACGGTGAGATATTTATAATCCTCATCAAGGTGCTGTGGGTTGCGCAGCTGCAGATCAGCGCAGGGGTTCTCCTCGATGAAGGAGAGCCGCTGCGCGACCTTGTAGAACGCGCGGATTGCCGCGCCCTTGATCATGAGGGTTGCCGCGCTGTAGCCGCGCGTGCGCATGTCCTCCATGTAGACGCGGATCTGGTAGTCGTGCACGTCGTTCAGCGGATGCAGATTCTGCTCCATGCACCAGTGGAGGAAAAGGCGGATGGCAAGCTCGTAGGTGTCGCGCGTGTCCGCTGTCGGCGCACCGCCCGCAATGTAGCGCGGGAGATATTCGTAGAAATGCACGATGAAATACTCGGGTGTGATGGCATCCTGCCGCACGTTCAGGGAGAGATCGCCCATACGGCGCACACCTGCGGGCGCAGTCTCCGTGCGCCGTGCAGGGACGCCCATCGCAGCTGCTCCGCCGCTCCGATAGCTTTCGTTTGCCGCCATGATTTCACCCGCTTTCGTTTTCGTTCGTGGATTGATTATAGCACGGAGGAGGGGCGTTAGCAACAGGTGATAAATACGCAAAAGCCGCTGTGCAGAGTGAATGCACAGCGGCTTCGTTGTATAAAG
>NZ_ALKG01000105.1 GCF_000286455.1 Selenomonas sp. FOBRC6 | reverse complement strand
CATACCGCGTCCGGGCGAGGTGACGCTTGCGCATCACGGCGTACTCTTTCTGGATGAGCTGCCGGAGTTCAGCAAGAAGACGTCTGAGGTGCTGCATGAGCCGATCGAGGATCGTCAGATTACCGTCTCACGTGCGAACGCAACGCTGACGTTTCCCTCCAGTATCATTTTGGCAGCCGCGATGAACGAAGTAACGTCAATAACGATACAATGTCGTGATGAAAGAAGACCAGCTTGATTTTCAGCCTTGACAATATTTGCTGTAGTGCACACTATGATAGTAGAACAAGATGAGGAGGATAGCGAGGAAGTGAGAATTATCAAGAAGGCTGTTCCTGCAGAATATGGTATGCTGATTCAGAAGTTCCGTCTGATTGACGATACATTTTTCAACGTGTGCTTTGACAACTATACCGAGGGAATGCAGCTTCTGTTGCGTATCTTCTTTGACCGCGATGATCTTATCGTAAAACAAGTCGTCACGCAGCAGAGTGCGGACAATCTCTATGGTTGCGGTGTGCGTTTCGACGTGTTGGCAGAAGACAGCGAGGGAAAGCTCTACGACTGCGAGGTGCAGCGTGCAAACGAAGGAGCGATCCCGCGTCGGGCGCGATACAACAGCAGCATGATGGACTCGCGGGAACCGGCAAAAGGAGCAGAGTTCGCGGCACTTCCAGAGACATGGGTGATCTTCATTACAGAAAACGACATCTATGGAGTAGGTTATCCACTTTGTCATGTGGAGCGGATCGTCCAAGAACTTCAGCGACCATTTGATGATGGAACGCATATCCTTTATGTCAATGGGGCAAACCGAGAGGATACAACGCTCGGACGACTCATGCAGGATTTTTTCTGCGAGCGTCCGGAGCAGATAACCTATAAAGAGCTTGCCAAACGAGCCGATTACTTTAAGGCGGAAGCAGAGGGGGTAAATGCCATGTGCGAACTGATGGAAAAATTCGGAGAGAAGAAGTTGAAAGAGGGGCGTGAGGAAGGACGTGCTGAGGGGCGTCTTGAAGGACATCGTGAGGGAATGATTGATATGGCACGATCCCTGCGCACGCTGAATGTGCCTGTCGAGGTTATCGAGAAGTCGAGCAGCTTGACCCGTGCGGAGATTCTGGCGTTGTAAGACGCATCTGCTAAATGGCATTGATGCAGGAAGAAATACCTCTCGTCTTTAAGGAAGCACGGATATAATTCAGAACCGCCATATTGGCGCATCTTTTTCGTCCTCTCATCGTCGGCAAATCCTCCACATAGCACAACGGCTATGCGTCTGGTTTGCCTCCTTGATAGGACGTAAAATCTACAGAAATCTGACGAACTTCATTTTATCAGTGATTCTTTAAGGAAGAATCACTGATGTAGAAAAATTTCTTTAGAACATTTGGCGTGGATGAATTTTGTCCACGCCTTTTGCTATATTTATGGTAAATAAAAAAATGTTGCGTATGAGGTGACCTATGGGGATATGGATATTGCCAGAATAGAGACCGAAAGAGTAAATATAGGAGGTGATCAAAAACATTCGTTCCCTTGTGAGAAATTTGTCAACTGTTCTTGACAATATCAAAGGCGATTATCTCGCCGGACTTGTTCGACTTTGTGCAGACAGAAATCAAGGAGCGTGAAAAGAGCGGCAAGCACAGCGGCGTGAGTATCTTTGCGAACAAAATCAAATGCGGCTGCTGCGGCGGCTGGTATGGGGCGAAGGTATGGCATTCGACGGATAAGTACCGCAGGGGGATTTACCGCTGCAACAAAAAATATGCCCACAAGGGAAAGCCGTGCGGCACGAGGCACTTGACGGAGGAGGAAATCAAACGGATTTTCGTTCAGGCACTGAACTCTCTGGTAGAAGTCAAAGAGAACGTGATTGCGGAACTCCGATCTCTGATTGACAGTGTTTGCCAGACGGGGGAGCTGACTGAGGAGCGTAATAGAGCAGAGCAGGAACTCGGCGTTTTGGCAGAACGCCTTGAAATACTGATTCGTGAGAATGCACGGGTGGCACAGGATCAGACAGCATATCTGAAACAGGAAAATGAGATTCGTGCACGCTATCTGGAAAAGCAGGGGAGTTTGGAGAAGCTAGACGAGCAAATTGCCGAGAGGGAGAGCAAGAGAAAAACCTTGGAGACCATGATTCAAGTGGTATGTGGTATCAACGGAGAGCAGACTGAGTTTGACGAGGATTTGTGGAGCGGACTTCTCGACCACATTTGTGTGAAAGCGGACGGGCAGATAGTTGTTATTTTCAAGGGCGGGATTGAGATTGGTGTTTATGGATGAAGTATGTCTGCATGTTGCGTAGACTGCATAGAATGGTTCTGTTCATCAGTTACCATATGATA
>NZ_ALKG01000104.1 GCF_000286455.1 Selenomonas sp. FOBRC6 | reverse complement strand
AGACGGCACGACAAATCACAATACCGTTACGCTTGCGGGCGGCACGGTCACAGGCACAGTCTCCGGCGGTAACCGCACGGCGCAGGGCAACAAGCTCGTCGTCAATGCGGTGTCGAGTGTCGGCAGGATTGAGAACTTCGATAAATTTGTCTTTAACTACAAGGAGTCAATGGCTAAAAATCCGATGCTGACGCTCACAGGGGGCGCCGCCTCTATGCGCCTCGATGCCATCGAAGCGAACGGCACGGTGACGGAAACACCTACGACACTTGTCCACAACGCGGCAGGTCTGACCATCGCCGACTATGACAACAAGCCGAAGTCCATACTGAACGCCGACGGCACGCGCGAGGTGAATCTCGACGTGAGGAAGACAGGCACGCTGCTGACCGACATCGTTCGTTACTCCTCCTACAGCTTTAAGGGCGCGACGGAGAGCACGACCAACAACGGGAATACATGGGGCGGCCGCTCCTCTGCGGGCAATACGACGGCGGAGAACAGAGTCGCCATCACGGGCGGCAATCACACGGACATCTACGGCGGCTGGACGACGGGCGCAGGCTCGACGGCAACGGACAAGGGCGACAGCACGAGCAACAAGGTCACGGTGAACGGCTCTGCTGCGGTCAGCGGCACAGTCTACGGCGGTTTTACGGATGTTGCAAATGGCAAGGCGACGCGCAACGAGGTCACGGTTGACAAGGCAATCACGGGCAGCGTTGTGGGCGGTCAGTCGGCGGGCGATGCGACGGGCAATATTGTCAATATCAAGGCAGACAGCGGCGCCATCACGGGCGGCAAGTCCGCAAGCGGCGAAGCCACGGGCAACAGTGTCACGGTCGGCAATGGCACAGTCTCCGGCAATATCGTCGGCGGCGATGGTGCGACGACGAATAAAAATATCGTCAGCCTCGCACAGGCGAATGTCACGGGGAGTATCACGGGCGGCAGCGGCACGACTGCAAACGAAAACACGGTCAATATCGACCGCACGAATGTCGCGGGTACAATCACGGGCGGCGCGGCAGCCGGCACGGGCAACACGCTGAATGTTGCGGGCACGAATACCGCCGCGAACATTGTCGGCTTCCAGAAGGTCGCATTCAACACGAGCGGCGTTGCGGCGAATGGCACGGTGCTGAACCTGACGGGCGGCGCGCAGACGGAGGTCAACTGGACGAACCTCACGGTGACGGGAACGGCGGAGAAACCGCTGACCCTGCTGAAGAACGAGAGCGGCATCGACCTCGCGGGCTACACGGGCGCGGCGAAGTCCGAGACGACGGACACGGCGGAGACGAACGTCGATGTCCGCAAGGACGATCACGGCAAAGTCACTGAAATTACCTACGAGGGCTACCAGTTCGCGCGCGCAGAGTCTGCGAGCGTCATAGGTACTGACGCCTACGGCGGCATCTCGAAGGCGGGCAACGCAACGCATACGAATCATATCACCGTAAACAGCGACTATACGAACGTGTATGGCGGTCATACGAGCGGCGCGGGCACGACGAAGGACGACAAGGATAACAGCTACAGCAACAGTGTCACCATCACGGGCGGCACGATTGGCAATGTCTACGGCGGCTATACGGCGGC
>NZ_ALKG01000103.1 GCF_000286455.1 Selenomonas sp. FOBRC6 | reverse complement strand
TTCCAGCTCGGCGAGGGCATCGAGAAGAAGCAGGAAGATTTCGCTGCGGAGGTTGCTGCACAGATGCAGTAATGTGATGAAATGAAGGGGCTGTTATGCGGGGCATATTTTTGCTTCGCATGGCACCCCTTTTTTGTAGACGGACAGGGGATTTTTTCCCCGTAATATGTTATAATGGCGCAAAGAACAGACAGGAGGAGTCATCGTGGAAGCGAAATATCGGCGCGTCGTTTTGAAACTCAGCGGAGAGGCTCTCGCGGGCGATCAGGGATTTGGCATCAATCCTGCGGTTGTCGAGGAGATTGCCGCGCAGATTAAGAAGGTGCGCGATCACGGCATCGACGTTGCAATCGTGGTCGGCGGTGGTAATATCTGGCGCGGCCTTGCGGGCAGTGCAAAGGGCATGGATCGTACGACCGCCGACTATATGGGCATGATGGCAACGGTGATGAATGCGCTCGCGCTGCAGGACGCACTCGAGAAGCAGGACGTTGATACGCGTGTGCAGAGCGCGATTGAGATGCGTCAGGTCGCAGAGCCGTACATCCGCCGCCGCGCAATCCGCCACATGGAGAAGGGGCGCGTCGTGATCTTTGGTGCGGGCACGGGCAATCCATATTTCTCGACGGATACGACGGCGGCGCTGCGCGCTGCAGAGATCGAGGCGGATGTGATCCTCATGGCGAAGAAGGGGACGGATGGAATCTATGACTCCGACCCGAACAAGAACCCCGATGCGCACCGCTTCGAGACGCTGACCTACATCGACATCCTCAAGAAGGGGCTGGCGGTGATGGATGCGACGGCGACGAGTCTGTGCATGGAGAACAAGATCCCCATTGTGGTATTTAATATTGACGAGCATGCGAATATCGCACGTGCATCGTTTGGAGAGCCGATTGGAACGACCGTAGGAGGCGAAGCCGTATGATCAAGGAGATTCTCGCAAAGCATGAGGAAAGTATGAACAAGGCGATTGAGGCGCTTCGCCGGGAGTTTTCCTCCCTGCGTGCGGGGCGCGCGACGCCGAATCTCCTGGATAAGGTGATGGTGCCGTACTACGGTACGCCGACCTCGGTGAACCAGCTCGCAAAGGTGACGGTGCCCGAGCCGCATATGATTGTCATCACGCCGTGGGAGAAGTCGATTCTGCACGAGATAGAGATTGCAATCTCGAAGTCTGACCTGGGGCTCTCGCCAAACTCGGACGGCACGGTGATCCGCCTCGCGATTCCGCAGCCGACGCAGGAGCGCCGCAAGGAGCTCATCAAAACGGTCGGTAAGAAGACAGAGGAGGCGAAGGTTGCTCTGCGCAACATCCGTCGCGATGCAAACGAGGCGATCAAGAAGCTCGAGAAGGACAAGGAGATCAACGAGGACGAGTCCAAGCGCGGGCAGGATTCCGTGCAGAAGCTCGTAGACAAGTTCGTTAAACAGATGGAAGAGATGCGCGCGGCGAAGGAAAAAGAGGTCATGGAGATCTGATGAGGGATCATCTTTTGGCGCGTTCGTGGATAGACATTCGTCCGCAGATAGAGACGGACGGGGTCACATATGAATTGCGGGAAACGCGCTCCTCACGGGATTTTTTTTCCGTGGATGAGACGTCACCCTATGTCGTCCGTGTGCAGGAGTGTGATGGACGCTGTGTGTTTACACTGACTCCGGCACCGGCGCGGAGTACCTCCGTTACCGCCTGTGAAGAATCACTTCGCTGAGCGGATATAACCCCTTCCGGCATTTGCTGGAAGGGTATTTTGGCAGAATTGAGATCCCGTAGGGGAAGGGGAAAGGATCAATATGTGGAGAAAGATATTCGGCGGCGGGAAGAGCACGTCGGTTCCCGATGGGGATCATCTTCCTTCCAATTTTGCAATTGACCATGCAGCTCTGCCGCGGCATATCGCCATTGTTATGGATGGCAACGGACGCTGGGCGAAGTCGCAGGGGCGCTCGCGCTCGGCAGGGCATGAGGCGGGAGCGCGTACGCTCAAGCGCATTGTGCGAGCAGCATCGGATATGGGCATCGAGGTGCTGACGGTCTACGCATTCTCTACGGAGAACTGGAAGCGGCCACAGCGCGAGGTCGATTTTTTGCTGAATCTCTTTGACTCTTTTTTGGAGAAAGAGATTGCAGAGATGCACGCAGAAAATGTGCGCATGAGTTTTATTGGACGACGTGATCGCTTTACGGAGCGGTTCCTGCGCCGTATGGAAGAGGCAGAAACGCTTATGGCGCAGAATACGGGCATTCACTTCAATCTTGCGGCGAACTATGGCAGTCAGGATGAGATTGTGCGTGCTGTGCGCTCTCTTGCTGCACGGGCAGCGGCAGGGGAGATTGCACCCGAGGAGATCGATGAGGAGCTCTTTTCGAATACGCTCGATACGGCGGGCGATCCGCCTGTTGACCTCTTTATCCGCACGAGCGGCGACCTCAGACTCAGCAACTTCCTCCTCTGGCAGTCGGCATATGCGGAACTCTACTTTACGGACACCCATTGGCCGGATTTTACGCCGGAGGAACTGGCGCGCGCGATTGAGGATTTCGCAGGGCGCAGCCGCCGCTTCGGCGGACTGGATGCCGAGGAATAAATGGGAGGCAGTCTTTGATTACACGCATTATTTCCGGAACGATTGGTATTGTCCTTGCTGCGTATGTGATTCAGCAGGGTGGTACAACGTTTTCCATTGCGGGAGCGGTACTCGCCGTGCTCGCATGGTTCGAGTTTACGCGTGCCTTCTCGCATCGCGGGGGAAATCCAACGCTCTTCTCGGGGCTGCTCGGCATTGGCGGTATGCTCTACGGCGCTTATCTCGGACAGCTCGATCTCATCCTGCTTGCGATGACGGCGTCGACAGTGCTCGCACTCCTGACGTCCGTGATTCTGCGCGGGGATGTGTCCGTGCCGGATGTCGGCATTTCCGTGGCGGGCATCGCGTACATCGGGCTGCCGTTTGCCCACCTCATCATGCTGCGCGATCTCACGGGCGGCACGTATGTCACACCGATTGAGACGTTCAGCCTCGGCGCGGCGATGGTCTGGGTCATGTTCATCGGTACGTGGGCGAGCGACAGCTTTGCGTACTTTGCAGGGCGCGCGTTCGGCTCTCACAAGCTCGCGCCTGCGATCAGTCCGAACAAGACGATGGAGGGCTTCCTCGGCGGTCTCGTCGGCACGATTGCGGCGGTGGCGGGGCTCGGCTATGTCCTCGATATGCCCCTGCCGCAGATGGCGGGGCTCGGCGCGGCAATCGCCATCCTCGGCACGCTCGGCGATCTCGTGGAGTCGCTCATGAAGCGCCACACGGGGATCAAGGACTCGGGGGCGATCATCCCGGGGCACGGCGGCATCTGGGATCGCTTTGACAGCGTCCTCTTTACGGCGCCGCTCGTCTACTACTATACGATTTACTTTGTGCTTCGATAAGCATGGAATCATAAAGGAGCTTGGATGTTAGAAAAAATTCTTGCGACGGTATTTGTATTCGGTCTGCTCGTCTTTGTGCACGAACTGGGGCATTTCATTACGGCGAAGCTGACGGGCATGCGCGTGGATGAGTTCGCCATCGGCTTCGGACCGCGCCTCGTCAGCTTCCGCTACGGCGAGACGGTCTACTCGATTCGCATTGTACCGCTTGGCGGCTTCAACGACATTGCGGGCATGACAGCGGACGACAATGAGGCAGGGGAGCGCGGCTACTGCCGCAAACCGATCCTCTCGCGCATGATCGTCATCCTCGCAGGCTCGGCGATGAACTTTATCCTGCCCGTTGTGCTCTTCTTCGGCATCTTCTTCTTTGCAGGCGTGCAGACGCCGAATCCCGCACCTGTGCTCGGCACGGTGCTCGCGGACAATCCTGCCGCAGAGGCGGGACTCATGGCGAATGACCGCGTGCTTGCCATCGATGGTCAACCCATTGAGACGTGGCAGGAGATGGTGGATGCCATCCGCACGAATCATGGGACGGTACCCCTGACGATGCAGGTGGATCGCGCGGGGCAGGAGCTGACGGTGAGTGTGACGCCGCATTACGATGCATCCCATGACCGTGGTGTCATAGGCATCGTGAATGCCTATGAGAGCACCTATCCCGGATTCTTCCAGTCCGTCTCGATGGCGTTCGAGCGCACGGCGATGATCATCGTCATGATGATCGACGCGCTCTACCGCATTATCCTCGAACTCTCCGGCTCGGAGCTCGCGGGTCCGATTGGCGTTGCACAGATGGCGGGTGAGGTTGCGGAGATGGGCATTGTGCCGCTGCTGAACTTTGCGGCACTCCTCAGTCTGAACCTTGCGATCATAAACCTCCTGCCCGTGCCGGCGCTGGACGGCGGGCATTTCCTCACGCTCTGCGTCGAGGCGGTGCGCGGCAAGCCGCTGAGTCCGAAGGTCATGCACTATGTCCAGAATGCGGGCGTGGGGCTGATCGTGCTGCTCATGCTGCTCGCGATGAAGAATGATGTCATGCGTATCTTTGCAGGAGGCTGACCCTCTCTATGGCGATGTATGAACGCCGCGCGACGCGGCAGATCCACATTGGAAATATCCCCATCGGGGGCGGCGCGCCGATCTCCGTCCAGTCCATGTGCAATACGAAGACGACGGACACGGAGGCGACGGTTCAGCAGATACGCGAACTTGCAGCGGCGGGCTGCGACATTGTGCGCGTCGCCGTGCCCGACATGGCGGCGGCGAAGAACCTCGGCAATATCGTGCATCAGGTCAAGACGCCGCTCGTTGCGGACATCCACTTCGACTACAAGCTCGCGCTCGAGGCGATGGCGCAGGGCGTTGCGGCACTGCGCATCAACCCCGGCAATATCGGCGGGACGGAGCGCGTCAAGAAGGTGGTTGCGGCGGCGCGTGAGGGGGGCATCCCCATCCGCATCGGCGTCAACGCCGGCTCGCTCGATCACAAGATGCTGACGAAATACGGCGGCATCACGGCGGAGGCACTCGTCGCGTCCGCGATGGAGCATGTGCGCGTCCTTGAGGAGCTGGATTTCTACGACATGAAGATCTCGCTCAAGGCGCACGATGTGCCGTTGACACTTGCGGCATACCGCCTGATGAGCGAGCGCGTGGACTACCCGCTCCACCTCGGAATCACGGAGGCGGGCACGGCGGGCACGGGGATCATCAAGTCCTCGGTCGGCGTCGGCGCGCTGCTCGCCGAGGGGATTGGCGACACGATCCGCATCTCGCTCACGGGCGATCCCGTGGTCGAGGTGCGTACGGCAAATGAAATTTTGAAGGCGCTCGGACTGAAGGAGTACGGTCCGACGCTCGTCGCCTGTCCGACCTGCGGACGCACGAGCATCAACCTTGTGGAGATCGCGGAGAAGGTTGAGGAGCGTCTGCGCGGCATGGAAGATCCGATCGAGGTCGCGGTCATGGGCTGCGTCGTCAACGGCCCGGGCGAGGCGCGCGGCGCGGATGTCGGCATTGCGGGCGGAAATGGGGAAGGCCTTATTTTCCGCAAGGGCGAGGTTATCCGCAAAGTGAAGGAAGAAGAACTGCTGCCCGAACTGTTTCGGGAGATTGATATGATACTGGAGGAACGCAAAACGTCATGAGAGCCACGAATCTGTATGCGCCCACACTCAGAAATACGCCTGCGGAGGCGGAGATCGCCAGCCATCAGCTCATGTACCGCGCGGGTCTGATCCGCAAGTCTGCGGGCGGCATGTACACCTATCTGCCGCTCGCGTGGCGCACGATCCGCAAGATCGAGCAGATCATCCGCGAGGAGATGGACGCGGCGGGCGGGCAGGAGATCATGATGCCGATCCTCCAGCCGTCCGAGCTCTGGGAGGAGAGCGGGCGTTGGGCCGCGTACGGCGCGGAGATGATCCGTGTGAAGGATCGCCATGCGCGCGAGTTCTGCATGGGTCCGACGCATGAGGAGATGATTACAGCACTCGTGCGCGACGAGCTGCGCTCGTACAAACAGCTGCCCGTGCTCCTCTATCAGATTCAGGACAAGTTCCGCGACGAGCGCCGTCCGCGTTTCGGTGTCATGCGCAGTCGCGAGTTCATCATGAAGGATCTCTACTCCTTTGACAAGGACATCGAGGGGATGAACGAGTCCTACCGTAAGATGTACGTGGCGTACACGAATGTATTCACGCGCTGCGGGCTCGACTTCCGCGCGGTGGAAGCGGACAGCGGCGCAATCGGCGGAGGGCACTCCGAGGAGTTCACAGTGCTCGCACCCGAGGGCGAGTCGCGCATTGCCTGCTGCGACGTTTGCAGCTACGCGGCGAGCGATGAAAAAGCGGCGCTGCGTCCGATCGACGCGTCCCACGAGGAGGAGCTGCCGCTCGAGAAGGTGGCAACGCCCGGCACGCACACGATTGCTCTGCTCGCGGAGTATCTCAAGATTCCCGTCGAAAAGACAATCAAGGCGGTCGCCTATCAGTCGGAGGACGATACCCTGATTCTCGCCTTCCTGCGCGGCGACCACGAGGTCAACGAGATTAAGCTCGCGAACGCCGTTCCGGGAGCGCGCGAGCTGCGCATGGCGGACGAGGAGGCGATTCGGGCGGCGGGCGGCTGCCCCGGATTTATGAGCCCGATCGGGATCAAAGAGGGGACGCATATTGTTGTCGACGAGACGGCGATGCGGATGCACAACGCTGTCTCCGGTGCGAACGAGGCGGACTTCCACTATACGAACGTGAATCCGCAGCGTGACTTTGGCGCGGTGACGGTGGCGGACATCCGCCTCGTGGAGGAAGGAGATGAATGCCCCGTCTGCGAGCACGGACATCTCCACATCGGGCGCGGCATCGAGGCAGGGCAGATCTTCGCGCTCGGCACGAAGTACAGCGCGGCGATGGGCGCAACCTTCCTCGATGAGACGGGCAAGTCGCAGCCCCTGCAGATGGGCTGCTACGGCATCGGCGTCGGGCGTACGATGGCGGCGGCAATCGAGCAGAATCACGATGAGAGCGGCATCATCTGGCCGCGTGCGATTGCGCCCTACGAGGTTGTCGTCGTGGCGGTCAATGCAAAGGTGGAGGAACAGCTCCGCTATGCCGAGGAGATCTATGAGGAGCTGCGTGCGGCAGGTATTGATGTACTGCTGGATGATCGGCGTGAGCGCGCGGGCGTGAAGTTCAACGACTGTGATCTGATCGGCTACCCCGTACGCATCGCCATCGGGCCAAAGACCATTGAAAACGGCAGCATCGAGGTGAAGCTGCGCAAGTCGGGCGAGCTTGTGAATTTTGCACGTGGTACATATTTGAAGGGCGTACAGGATATGCTGGCAGCACTTTGATGAGAGGGGGCGGCGTTTGAGCCGCCCTTTTCTGTGCGCGTATTGAAAAGATTGCGCGTTATTGCTATAATGGACTCGTAGATATAATATCGTTGGAGGTGGTTCTTATGTTTCGTCCATTGCCGTTCAATTTGAGAGAGAATGCGGAGAAGGGACAGGAGATGCTGGGCAAGGCTATTGAGACCGTGATGGAGCATTCCTTTAATCCGTTCGACAAGGTGGGCGGCATGCTCTTCCCGTTCCGCGTCGACGTGATCGACTGTGAGAACTGCTACGAGCTGTTCGCAGAACTCCCCGGCTTTACGAAAGAAGCCATCGAGGTCTCCTACAATGAGGACGGACGCCTCAAGATCAAAGCAGAGCGCGTTGTGCCGGAGGAGTCCGAGGCGAAATATCTCTGTCATGAGCGCAAGGCAGGCGTATTCGAGCGCTCCTTCCTCATCGACGATGTGGATGAGGCGGAGGTATCCGTGTCCTATGAGGCGGGCATCCTCCATGTGATCCTGCCGAAACTCGAGGTGAAAAAGTCTTGCCGCGTCTTTACGATTCAGTAAAATATAGGGATGTATGTTCGGAGGGGAATTTATGACGGAAGACCGCGACTGGGAGCAGTTCAAACACAAGCTGAAAGCAAAGACGGAGATCGATCTCGACCTCTATAAAGAGCCGCAGATGAAGCGTCGGATCAACAATCTGATCACGCGTGCGGGCTATAAGGGCTGCGTCGAGTACTTCGACCATGTCTGTGAGAACAAGGATGATTTTGCCGCATTCATCGAGTATCTGACGATCAACGTGTCGGAGTTCTTCCGTACGCCAGAGAAGTTCAGCAAGCTCGAGACGGATGTCATTCCCGATCTTTTGAAGCGCTCATCGAAGCTCAATATCTGGAGCGCGGGCTGCTCCATCGGCGCGGAGCCGTATTCGCTCGCGATCATCATGAAGGAGATGACGCCAGGCACCCGGCATCGCATTCTCGCCTCCGATCTCGATGTGGAGATTCTGGCGAAGGCAAAGCGCGGCGTCTATACGGCGGATGAGATCAAGAGCATGGCGCCCGAGCGCCGCCGCAAGTACTTCGATGAGGACGGCGATCACTTTGCCGTGAAGTCCGAGATCAAGAGCATGATCGAGTTCAAGCGGCACAACCTCCTGCAGGACAAGTTCGAGACGGGCTTTGACCTGATTCTCTGCCGCAATGTCGTCATCTACTTTACGGATGAGGCAAAGGATCAGCTCTACCGTCATTTCTTCGAGGCGCTGAAGCCTGGCGGCATTCTCTTCGTCGGCGCGACGGAGTCGATTCTGAACTTCCGCAAGATGGGCTACACGAGCTTCCAGCCGTTCTTCTATCAGCGGCCGCTTGAGTCATGACGGGCACGGCACTCACAGAGGAGCAGCGACTCTCGCTTCTCCTGCGGCAGATCAAATGGGCGGAGGAAAAGACGGCATTCTATCGTGCGGCGTTTGAACGTGCGGGCGTCAGTGCTGCATCCGTTTCGTCGTTTGCGGAGGCGGCACGCCTGCCGCTTTTGGAGTGTGCAGAGGAAGAGGGGGCTGATGCCCCTTTTTTCATGCTCACACTGCCGCTCTCGGGACTGTTGCGCATGAGCGTTCTGCACGACGATGCGGGGCGGGGCAGGATTCACTGCTATACACAGGGCGATGTGGCGCGGCAGGTGCAGACGGTGACGGATATGCTCGCCGCGTGCGGCGTGAATCGCGCGAGTACAGTACTGCTTGCGGGCGATTTTGCAGACAGTCGCATGCTCGATCTGCAATATGCGCTCGACGGCATTGGAGCGGCGGTTCTGCCATGTGGCGGCGGAGCGGCGGCAGCACAGGTGCTGTGTGCGGCTGTGCCCGACACCATCATCGTGTGGGAGCATGAACTGCTTGCGCTTGAAAAATATCTTGGGGATATTGCTGTGCACCGATTGATTACAGTCGGCACGCACATTGCGCCGCAGCAGGCTTCACGCGCCCTTGCAGAGCGTATGGGGGCGCGGCACACACATATATTCACGCTGGCGCAGATGGGTGCGCTGATCGGTGCTGCCTGTACGGCGGGTGGAGGAATCCCTCTCGAGGAGAGGCTGTTCTATGCCGAGGTCATTGACAAGGCGGGGCATAGTTCGCGAGAGGACGGTGCGCACGGCGAGCTCGTGCTCTCGACGATTGCGGCGGAGGCGATGCCTGTCCTGCGGTATCGTACGGGACTTCACGTGCGGCTTGTGCGTGAGAGCACACAGATCTCGATCATAGAGGAGTGAAATAATGGCAGATGAACGGTTGATTGCGGCGCTCGATGTGCCGACACGCGCGGCTGCGGAGGAACTTGTCGCGCGTCTGGGCGACAGCGTGAGTTACTACAAGGTGGGCATGGAGCTCTTCTATGCGCTCGGCGGGGACATTGTCATGTGGCTGAAGGGCGAGGGGAAGCAGGTCTTTCTCGATCTGAAGCTTCATGACATTCCCAACACGGTCGGCAACGGGCTGTCCTCGCTGCTGCATCTTGGCCCCGACATTCTGAATGTCCATACGGCGGGTGGGCTGCGCATGATGCGGGAGGCTCGTGAGTCTCTGCAGCGGGCGGCAGACAAAGCGGGCGTGCCCTGTCCGAAGCTGATCGGCGTTACCGTGCTCACGAGCATGGATGCGGATGACTGGGCAGGGCTCGGGCACACGGGCACGGTCGCGGATGCAGTTCTGTGCCGCGCGGCGCTCGCGCAGGAGGCGGGGCTCGACGGCGTGGTTGCATCCCCCGCCGAGACGGCGGAGATTCGCCGCGTCTGTGGCGAGGAGTTCCTCATTGTGACGCCGGGCATTCGGCCAGCGGGCGTTTCGCATGACGATCAGCGGCGCGTGATGACGCCGGCGGGGGCAATCCGTGCGGGTGCTTCGCAGATTGTCGTGGGGCGTGCCATCTATGCGGCAGAGGATCCGCGCGCAGCGGCAGAGGGGATTTTGAAGGAGATGGAGGGCATACGATGACACAGGAGGAAGTACGTGCGCTGCTTGTCAAGACAGGCGCGATTATGGACGGGCATTTTTTGCTGACCTCGGGGCTGCACAGCCCGCACTATGTGGAGAAGTTCAATGTGCTCCAGCATCCCGCATACACGGCGCAGCTCTGTGCGGCGATGGCGGAGAAGTTCAAAGACGCGCAGATTGAGACGGTGGTCGGCCCTGTGACGGGCGGTATTCTGCTCGCGCATGAGACGGGCAAGTCCCTCGGGACGCGCGCGATCTTCACGGAGCGCGTGGACGGGAAGATGACGTTCCGACGCGGCTTCTCTCTGCGCGCAGGGGAACGCGTGCTCATCGTCGAGGACATTGTGACGACAGGCGGCTCGATTAAGGAGGTCATCGAGGTGGTGAAGGCTGCGGGCGCTGTTCCCGTGGCGGTCTCCATGCTCGTCGACCGTAGCGGCGGCAAGGCAGATTTCGGCGATGTGCCGAGCACGGCACTCCTCACGATGGATGTGGAGACCTATGCGCCCGAGACCTGCCCGCTCTGCGCGAAGGGCGTCCCCATGACGAAGCGCGGGCGTACGGGCAAGTAAGAGACCGATCCGATGGCTGAGGAATTTACTGAGAAAATTGACGAGGCACTTGCCGCGTGGACAGTGCTCGATGAGCTGCCCGCCGAGATCAACGGCTATCTGCTCTCGAAAAATCGCGAGAAGCACGAAGCGCAGTATGATTTTTTTCGCTATGACCGCGCGGATGCGCACCGTTCCGTCGTCGGTTTCTACGATGCGGCGACGACATCGTACAAGCTGCGCGTCGAGATCGGCGTGGTGAGCTTTGCCCTGCCGTCGTTTATTCACGGAGATTTGGAGACATTCGGGCGGGAGCTTCAGCGATATCTGCCGCGCGTGATGGCAGATATGCACGCCGATGCGCTGGAGACGCAGGAACTCCTGCCCGTGCGCGAGAGTATTGCCGCATGGGAATATGGGCAGGAACTGCCCGAACAGCTGGAGGGGTACGAGCTCTTCGTTCGCCCTTCGGCACCCGCACAGATGACGAACGGCTCTTTCCTCATCATTGACTATGTGGACTTTGCACGGGCAAATGACGTGGGTATCTACTACAACTGCTATCGGAACGAGTTTTTTGGCGAGTATCATGCGGCGGGGATGCCGTATGTTAGCTATGATTTTGACGCGTCGGATCTCGAGGAATTGGAGCAGCGTCTGCGGCTGAATCTCGCACGCTATCTGCGCAGGGCGGCGGCAGAGGCGGATGCAGGGAAGAATGTGTAATAGGAAAGCGAGGAAAATGTGCAGAGGGATGAGCTGAAAGCACTGCGGGAGGATGTTGTGGCGCGTGCGCGGGAGGCGTTTGCGCGCATGGAT
>NZ_ALKG01000102.1 GCF_000286455.1 Selenomonas sp. FOBRC6 | reverse complement strand
AGCTTCCTCTATATCCATCGTTGGTTATAGCACTCTTTGGATAAAGGTGCAAGAGAAATCTTGGGCAGATGTCGCCTGTTCCTTGAAAAATCCCCTTCCGTGTGCTAGAATGACGTGACTATGCTACGGGAGGGGTTTCTTTGTACGAGAAAGTAGATACCAATCTGAATTTTGCCGCGCGCGAGAAAGCCGTTGCGGATTTTTGGCGTGAGAATCATATTGCACAGCAGGCGGTGGATCAGCGTGAGGGCTGCGAGACGTTCACGTTCTACGACGGCCCGCCGACGGCGAACGGTCGTCCGCACATCGGTCACGTCCTGACGCGCGTCATTAAGGATATGCTGCCGCGCTACCAGTCGATGAAGGGCCGCAAGGTGCTTCGCAAGGCTGGGTGGGACACGCACGGTCTGCCCGTCGAACTCGAGGTCGAGAAGGCGATCGGCATCAACGGCAAGGAGCAGATCGAGGATTACGGCATCGAGCCGTTCATTAAGAAATGCCGTGAGTCCGTCTGGAAGTACAAGGCGATGTGGGAGGAGTTCTCCGATGTCGTCGGGTTCTGGGCGGATATGGAGCATCCCTACATCACGTACGAGAACAACTTTATCGAGTCCGAGTGGTGGGCGCTGAAGGAGATATGGAAGAAGGGGCTGCTCTATCAGGGGCACAAGATTGTCCCGTACTGCCCGCGCTGCGGTACGCCGCTCTCCTCGCATGAGGTGGCGCAGGGTTATAAGGACGTGACGGAACGCTCGGCAATCGTGCGCTTTAAGGCGGCGGACGAGGACGCGTATTTCCTCGCGTGGACGACGACGCCGTGGACGCTCCCGTCGAACCTCGGTCTCTGCGTGAATCCGAATGTGACCTATGTGAAGGTGCGCGTCTACGGCAAGGTCTACTATCTCGCTGAGGCACTGATGGACAGCGTATTCGCGGACTCGTGGGGCGACCGCGAGATCCTTGCGACGATGAAGGGCAGCGACCTCGAGTACCGCAAATACGAGCCACTCTATCCGTTTGCGGATAAGAACGTGCAGGATAAGGCGTTTTTCGTCATCTGCGACGACTATGTCACGACCGAGGACGGCACGGGCATTGTCCACACGGCACCCGCCTTCGGTGAGGACGATAACCGCGTCTGCCGCAAGTACGGCATGCCGTTCGTTCAGTTCGTCAATGACAAGGGCGAGATGACGGAGGAGACGGACTGGCCGGGCGTCTTTGTCAAGGATGCCGACCCGCTGATCCTCGACGATCTCGAAAAGTCGGGCAAACTCTTCAAGGCGCCCGAGTTCACGCACAGCTATCCGCATTGCTGGCGATGCGACACGCCGCTGATCTACTATGCGCGTGCCTCATGGTTCATCCGCATGACGGCGGTGCGCGACGCACTTGTTGCGAACAACAATACGGTCAACTGGATTCCGAAGACCATCGGCGACGGCCGTTTCGGCAACTGGATCGAGCATGTGCAGGATTGGGGCATCAGCCGCGACCGCTACTGGGGCACGCCCCTCAACATCTGGAAATGTTCCTGCGGGCACGAGCACTCCGTCGGTTCGATAGCGGAGCTGCGCGAGCTTCAGCCGAACTGCCCCGCGGATATCGAGCTGCACCGCCCGTACATCGATGCGATCACGTTCCCCTGCGAGAAGTGCGGCGCGGAGATGCACCGCGTGCCCGAGGTCATTGACTGTTGGTTCGACTCCGGTGCGATGCCGTTTGCTCAGTGGCACTATCCATTTGAGAACAAGGAAGTCTTTGAGAAATACTTCCCTGCGGACTTCATCTCCGAGGCGGTCGATCAGACGCGTGGCTGGTTCTACTCGCTGATTGCCATTTCGACGCTGCTCTTTGACAAGAGCCCATACAAGAACGTCATCGTTCTCGGCCATGTGCAGGACGAAAACGGGCAGAAGATGAGCAAGTCCAAGGGCAATGCCGTCGAGCCGATGGATGCCCTGCGCCGTCACGGTGCAGACGCAATCCGTTGGTACTTCTACGAGAACAGCGCGCCGTGGCTGCCGAACCGCTTCTCCGACGATGCAGTGCAGGAGGGCGCGCGCAAGTTCATGGGGACGCTCTGGAATACGTATGCGTTCTACGTCCTCTATGCGAATATTGACGAATTCGATCCGACGGCGCACACGCTTGACTACAACCGCCTTTCGGTCATGGATCGCTGGGTGTTCTCGCGTCTGAATACGATGGTGCGTACGGTGGACGACTGTCTTGCAAACTATCGCGTGACCGAGGCGGCAAAGGCGGTGCAGTCCTTCGTTGAGGAGCTGTCGAACTGGTACGTGCGCCGCAGCCGCAGTCGTTTCTGGGCGAAGGGCATGGAAGCGGACAAGGTGGATGCCTACCTCACGCTCTACACGGCGCTCGTCACGACGGTGAAGGCGGCGGCACCAATGGTGCCCTTCATCACGGAGAGCATCTACCGCAATCTCGTCTGTTCGGTCGACAAGAGTGCGCCGATCTCCGTACACCTCGCGGATTTCCCGACGGTGAACGAGGCGTGGATCGACCCCGCACTCGAGGAGAATATGGAGATTGTGCTCGAGGTTGTGACGCTCGGACGCGCGGCACGAAACGCGGCGAACATCAAGAACCGTCAGCCCGTCGCAAATATGTTCGTCAAGGCGGAGCACGCCCTGCCGGAGTTCTTCGTCGAGATCATCGAGGACGAGCTGAATGTCAAGGCGGTCACGTTCCGCGACGATATGTCGGACTTCCTCGCCTACCATGTGAAGCCGAATTTCCACGTTCTCGGCCCGAAGGTTGGCAAGCAGATGGGCGCGGTCAAGAAGGCGCTCGAGGAGAGCGACGGCGCAGCGGTGAAGGACGCGCTTGCGGGCGATGGCAGCTATACGCTGCATTTTGCAGACGGCGATGTCACCGTCACGGCGGAGGATGTCGAGGTCACAGTTTCGCAGCAGGAGGGCTACAACTGCCAGAGCTATGGCGGTGTTACGGTCGCTCTTGAAACGACGCTCACGGAGGAACTCCTCGAGGAGGGCTTCGTCCGCGAGATCATCAGCAAGGTGCAGACGATGCGCAAGGAATGCGGACTCGAGGTGACGGATCACATCGCCTTGGATCTTGCGGGCAACGCGAAGCTCACGGCGATTGCCGCGAAGAACGAGGCATTCATCCGCGAGATTACGCTCGCCGATTCCGTCTCCTACGATGCGCCTGCGGGCACGAGCAAGGAGTGGAACATCAACGGCGAAAAGCTGACGATCAGTATCAAATAAGTTTAGCTGCAAGCCGCTTCGTTCGGGGACTTCCCGAATGAGGCGGCTTTTCTATTGACATTGTGGGGACATATCGTATAATGAAACATAACAGACAAATTGTGAAATAGGAGAGTGGTCGCAATGGTAAAATTCAGCTACTATGGTCATGCAGCTTTTTTGCTTGACGATGGGGCGCATCGGGTGCTCGTGGATCCGTTCCTGACGGGAAATCCGACGGCGAGCATTGCGGCAAATGAGGTGGACTGTGATTTCATCCTGCTCACACACGCGCATGGGGATCATCTCGGCGATGCACCATCAATTGCGGCGCGCACGGGAGCTGCGATTGTCGCCATCCCCGAGGTCATCTCCGTCTGTGAGGGGCAGGCGTGCGCAGAGATCAAGTCGCATCCGATGAACATCGGCGGCTCGCTTGACCTGCCGTTCGGAAAGGTACGCATGACGTTCGCCCAACACAGCGCGGGCGTTGCGGGCGGGATTGCCTGCGGCTTTGTGATCTACATCGGCGGCAAGGTTGTCTACTACTCTGGTGATACCGCTCTGTTCAGCGATATGCAGCTGATCGGACGCAAGGATGCGATTGACTATGCCGTGCTCCCAATTGGCGATAACTATACAATGGGGCTTGAGGATGCAGCGATGGCGGCGCAGTGGGTCAACGCGGGACATGTCATTCCCATCCATTACAATACATGGCCGGTCATCGCGCAGGAGGTCAGGCACTATAAGGAGGTCACGGAGGCGATGACGCGTGCGAAAGTGAATGTTGTTGCGCCCGGCGAAACGATAGACCTTTGAGCAGCGCGGCAAAGAGCCCCGTTCTCGTCCTCGTGGGACCCACGGCGGTGGGTAAGACAGAGCTTTCGCTTAAAATTGCGGAGGCACTCGGGACGGACATTATCTCGGGCGACTCCATGTGCATCTATCGTGGCTTTGACATCGGCAGCGCAAAGCCGTCGGCGGCGGAGCGGGCACGCGCCCTGCATCATCTCGTGGACATCTTGGATGCAGATGAGCCGTTCTCCGTGACGGAGTTCGTCACACGCGTTGTTGCGCTCGTACGGACGCATGAGGCGCAGGGGCGGCTGCCGTTCATCGTCGGCGGGACGGGGCTCTACATCAAGGCTCTCGTAGAGGGGTACGATTTCAACGAAACGCAGGAGCATGTATCCTTTCGCCGTGCGATGGCGGGGATTGCGACGCGGCGCGGCAATGAACGCGTACACGGCTTCCTCGCACATCGCGACCCCGCTGCGGCGGCGCGCCTCCACGCGAACAATCTCAGACGCGTCATCCGCGCACTCGAGACGCTGCGCTACGGCGCGGAGCACATCTCACAGGCGAGCGCGATGGATGCGGGGGATGCGCCCTATGATGCGTTTGTCATAGGACTCACGCGCGCACGCGCCCATCTCTACGAGCGCATCAACGCGCGCGTGGAGACGATGTTTGCGGCGGGGCTTGCAGATGAGACGGCGGCGCTCCTCGCGCGCGGGATCTCGCGCGACGCACCCGCGATGAAGGGCATCGGCTACAAGGAGACAGCGGCGTATCTCGCGGGCGAGATGAGTGCGTTAGAGGCAGTTGCCGCCATTCAGACGGCGACGCGGCATTTTGCCAAGCGGCAGATGACATGGTATCGGCGCATGCCCTACATCCACTGGTATGATGCGGACGAACAGACGGAGACACAGCTGCTGCACGCAATCCTTGCGGACGTGCGTGCATGGCAGTGCAATAGAGAAAGGAGCGCTCGGGCGTGACGGCAAAAATCATCAACTTGCAGGACAATTTTCTCAATCAGGTGCGCAAGGAAGGGATTCCTGTGACGATCCATCTTGTGAATGGCTTTCAGATCAAGGGGGCGGTGCGCGGCTTTGACAATTTCATTGTCATGGTGGACACGATGGGAAAACAGCAGATGATCTACAAGCATGCGATCTCGACCATTACGCCTGCCCAGCCGGTGAAGGCGCTGCCTGAGGAGTCGTAACTGTGTATATGAATGCTGCTGCAATGCGTTTCATGCGGCATTTTTAGGAATCACTGATAAAATGAAGCCCGCAGGACGCAGGGCAGCGTTTATCAGTGATTCCTTTATTTGAGGAGAAGATATGAAGACACGCGGTTTTGAAATTATCTCGATGTATCGGACGGCGGGGATTCATCTGCCGGAGCGCAAGACGGGGGCGAGTACGGGCTATGACTTTGCTGCGGCGGAAGAGGTCGTAATCGCACCGGGGGAGGGGGCTCTTATCCCGACGGGGGTCAAGGCATATATGCAGCTCGACGAGGTGCTGCTCGTCTACATTCGCTCGAGTGCGGCGCTCAAGAAGCATCTCATGCTGATGAACAGCGTCGGTGTGATTGATGCGGACTACTACGGCAATGCGGAGAACGAGGGGCATATCTATATCCCGCTCTACAACTACGGGAAAGAACCCGTGCGCATCGCGGCGGGCGAGCGCATCGCGCAGGGGATCTTCACGCATTATCTCACGGTGGACGGCGATATGGCGGGCAGCGGAGGCGTGCGCGCAGGGGGCTTCGGATCGACGGGATCCTGACATAATATTCCGCGGATTTGTTAAATAACTTTCATTCACGACACAATTTTTGACAGGAAAACGAAACTCATTTATAATGACGTTGCATTACAATAAATATAATCGGGATGGAAATCCCGTACGTGGGAGATGTTATGAAACTTTCGACGAAGGGACGCTACAGCGTGACGGCGCTCTATGAGCTTGCCCTGCATTACGGGGAGGGGGTTGTTCCGCTCAAAACGATTGCGCAGACGCAGCTGATCTCGGAGACCTATCTCGAGCAGCTGATGGTGCCGCTGCGCCGTGCGGGTCTTGTGGAGAGCGTGCGCGGGGCGCAGGGCGGTTACACACTCGCGCTTCCGCCCGAGGAGGTCACCATTGGGCGTATCATTACGGCGGTGGAGGGGCCGATTGCCCTCGTGGACTGTCTGCTGACGGATGCGGAGGCGGGTGATCAGAGCTGCGTGCGCGTGGGACAGTGTGTGACGCGCCAGATCTGGAAGGAGGTTCGCGACAGCATCAACGCTGTGCTGAACAATATTTCACTTGCAGATCTCATGGAGCGCAATCAAAACCGCGTGGGATGCAATCAGTGAGACATTCTGCTCTCTGCACTGTTGAAGGCTTTACAGCCGAATGGAAAATATTTGTCTTTGCTCAAAACTTCATGTATAATTAGAACGATATATTCCGAAAGTGACACACGTTTGGGAGGGAGTCTCATGGTAGGGGACATCTTGCGGCGCGAGCGCGAGAAGCAAGGGCTCACAATTGCCGATATCGAGAAGGGGACGAGTATTCGCGGGCTCTATATCGAGCACATCGAACGGGGCAATATCGCCGAGCTGCCGGGGCTGGTCTATGCAAAGGGCTTTGTGCGGAATTATGCAAAATTCCTAAGTCTGGATGCGGAGCCTCTCGTGCAGCAGTTTGCAGAGGAGAATGGGGGCACAAGCGCACCCGTGCCGCCGCCGACGGAGGCACCGCCGCGGCGCATTTCGCTGAGCAATGTGGGCGATGAATCCCTCTCGCAGATTTCGATCGGCAGCTCGAGTTCCTCCTATGCAGGGATCTTCGGCAAACTTGCCGTGGGTATCATTGTACTTGTCGCTCTCGTGGGCGGCGGTGCGGCTGTGATCTCTGCAATCAACTCGCCTGCGCAGGAGACGACTCAAGCGCCGCCGGTGAAGACGGAGCAGCCGGCTACAGCATCTGCAGCCGCAGAGGCGGATGCGTCCGATGCGGCGCGTACAGCGGCGAATGCGGATGGGGTGCGCGTGAGCGTAACCCTTTCGGAGCGTTGCTGGACAGAGGTAAGCGTCGACGGCAAGGCAGTCTTTGAGGGGCTCATTGAGAGCGGCAAGACCGAGAGCTGGCAGGGCAAGGAGAGCGTTGTTGTCCGCGCGGGCAATGCGGGCGCACTCGACGTGACGTTCAACGGCAAGAAGCTCGGAAAATTTGGTGAGAACGGGGAAGTCGTGGAACGCCGCTTCACGAAGACGACGAAGGATCTTAAGGATACGCTGCCGCCCGCACCCGCACGTGCAGAAAAGAGCAGCGCCTCGGACAAGAAGGATGCCAAGAGCACAAAGGATGCGGTGAAGACGCAGTGAACTACGGCGCATGAGGAAGGATGAGCACGATGAAATGTCCTTTTTGCAAGAAGCCGGACAGTCGGGTGATCGACTCGAGAGCCGCTGACGACGGGGCGACGATCCGCCGCCGCCGTGAGTGCGGCGAGTGTGGACGGCGCTTTACTACCTATGAGGTGGTGGAGAAGCTGCCGCTCATGGTGGTGAAGCGCGACAATCGGCGCGAGCCGTTCAACCGGGATAAGCTCCTCACGGGAATCATCCGTTCCTGTGACAAACGCGATATATCGATGGAGCAGATCACGAACTTCGTCGCGGAGATTGAGCGCGACATTCGAAACCGCACGGAGCCGGAGGTGCCCTCGGAGAAGATCGGGGAGATCGTGATGGAGCGGCTGAAGGATTTTGACGAGGTCGCCTACATCCGATTTGCCTCCGTCTATCGGAAGTTCGACGACATCACGAATTTTATCGAGGAGCTCGAAACACTGCGCGCGCGACGCGGGAAGGAGTAATTAGAACGAAAGAGGTAGGACTTGGATCATCGGCTGAAGAGCAGTTTGCAGGAGCGCTTTGCAAAGGAGCGCGGCAGCTATCGCTATCCTGCGGGAGGACGCACGCGCTTTGCGCTCGTCTATCCGAACACCTACTTCGTCGGGATGTCGAACCTCGGGATTCACATTATCTATGATCTCCTCAATCGGCGCGGGGATACGGCGTGTGAGCGCGTATTCCTGCCCGACCGCACGGAACTCCCGCGCTATGAGCGCACGCAGACGCCGATGATGAGCGTGGAGACGCAGACGCCTCTTGCGGACTTCGCTGTCATCGGCTTTGCCATTTCGTTCGAAATGGACTATTTTCACGTTGTTAAAATGCTTGCGCTCAGCCATGTGCGCCTGCGCGCCTCCGAGCGTACGGCGCGCGATCCGCTCATCATCGCGGGCGGGCCGTGTGCGACGTTCAACCCCGAGCCGCTGGCGGAGATTGTGGACGCCTTTGTGATTGGTGAGGGCGAGGCCGTCATGCCCGCTCTAATGGAGGCATATCATGATGGGATGCGTCAGGGCGATGAACGAGGCGCACTGCTCCGTCGTCTGGCGTGTGTTCCCGGGGTCTATGTGCCCGCGCTCTATACGCCCTCCTATGATGCGGCAGGACATCTTGCCGCGCTCATGCGGTCGGAGGATGCGCCGTCCTCTGTTGCGCGTCAGTGGGTGGAGGATCTTGACGAATACCCCGCGCATACGGTCGTGGTGACAGAGGATACGGAGTTCAACCTCTATCTCATCGAGACGGCGCGCGGCTGCGGGCGGCACTGCCGCTTCTGCATGGCGGGCTACTGCTTCCGCCGCCCGCGCAACCGCTCCCTCGCCGTCATCGAGGAGGAGGTGCGTGCGGCGCTGCCCTACGGGAAGAAGATCGGGCTGATGGGGGCGGCGATCTCGGACTATCCCGAGATTGACGAACTCTGCCGATCCATCCTCGGCGAGGGGCTCTCCATGTCCGTCGCTTCCTTCCGTGCGGATTCGGTGACGAAGGAGCTCGTCGAGGCACTTGCCGCAAGCGGTCTGCAGACGCTGACGCTTGCGCCCGAGGCGGGGAGCGCGCGGATGCGCGCTGTCATCAACAAGGGCATTGAGGAACATCATCTCTTTACGGCGATTGACCTCGGCGCGGCGGCGCATATTCCGAACTTCAAGCTCTACATCATGGTGGGGCTGCCGTTCGAGGAGGATGCGGACATCGCGGCGATCATCGACCTTGCCGAGCGGCTGCGCCGCTATATGGACGAGAGGGGAAGCCGTGGGACACTCACGCTCAGCGTGAATCCGTTTGTGCCGAAGCCCTTCACGCCGTTCCAGTGGATGCCGATGGCATCCAAGAAGCGCCTCGACGCCGTGATGAAGACGCTCACACAGGCGCTGCGCCGCACGAAGAAGATTGTCGTCAACTTCGAGTCGCCGAAGGAGGCACTCGTACAGGCGATTCTCGCGCGCGGCGACCGCCGTCTCTCCTTGCCACTTATGCGCGCCGCAGCGGGGCGCGGGGCAAAGGATCTCGTGCCCGAGATGCGGGACGCAGGTCTCTCTCCCGACGACTATCTCACGCGCGAATGGGCGGAGGATGAGATGCTCCCGTGGGAGCATCTCGATATGGGCTTTACGAAGCGCTATCTGCGGCAGGAATACGAGCGGGCAGAGTCGCTCAAGGCGACGCTTGGCTGCTTTGACGGCTGCACGCGTTGCGGCGTTTGCAGAGCGAACAAAGAAAGGACGAACGCATGAGTTTTGTACTGCGGCATATACGGGACAATATTTGGAGTGGGCGGCTCGATATTTTTCCCGAGGACAGGCTCGTACACGGCTTCTCAGCGCGGCAGGGCGGCGTGAGTCCCGCGCCGTTTGACGCGCTCAACATGGCGCTGCACGTCGGCGATGATCCCGCGCTCGTGTGGGAAAACCGACGGCGGTACTTTGCGGCGCTCGGTCTGGACGCCGAGCGCATCTGTACGATCCGTCAGGTGCACGGGACAGAGATTGTGCGCGCCTTTCGGCGGGATGCAGGGCGAGGCGCGCGGGACTATGCGGACGCGCTTGCGGATGCGGATGCCATTATCACGAACGACAGCGGTGTCGCGCTCATGCTCTGCTATGCGGACTGCGTGCCTGTCCTCCTCTACGATCCCGTGCACAACGCAGCGGGCGTCGTGCATGCGGGCTGGAAGGGCACTGTGCAGCGGATTGCAGCACAGACTGTCACGCGCATGGGAGAGGAGTTCGGCACGGAGCCCTCTGATGTGATTGCGGGAATTGGTCCTTCCATTGGAGCGGGATGCTATACGGTCGGCGCGGAGGTCGCGGAGCGCTTTCGCACGGCATTTCCGACGCATGCGGATGAGATCGTACAGGAGCAAGACGGAGCTCTTCATCTCGACCTCTGGGCGGCGAACCGCCTACAGCTTGTAGAGGTGGGCGTTGCGGCGGACAATATCGACAGTGCGGACATATGCACCTCATGTGACCGCGCATTCTTCTACTCCTATCGTGCCGCAGATGGCAGGACGGGACGACTGGCGGCGGTGATGGAACTGAGATGAGTGACGATATGATGATAGGCACGCGGATTCAGGAGGTGCATGCGGCGATTGAAGCAGCACGCACACGCCGCACGCATGTGCCCGCAGAGGCGCCCGTGGAGTTGATTGCCGTGACGAAGAATCATCCCGTGGAGGCAATGCAGGCAGCGATCGACGCCGGTATCATGAACATCGGTGAGAATCGCGTGCAGGAGGCGCTGGACAAGGCACAGACCTTGGAGCGTGAGGTCAAATGGCATCTCATCGGACATTTGCAGCGGAATAAGGTGAAACATGCTGTACGGCAGTTCGATCTGATTCATTCGGTGGATTCCGTCCGCCTTGCGCAGGAGATCGACAAGGCGGCAGAGAAATTCGGCAAGGTGCAGAACATCCTCGTGCAGGTCAATTTGGCGCGTGAAGAGAGCAAATCCGGTGTATACCGTGAGGAACTGGATGATGTACTTGCGGAAATTGAGGTGCTGCGCGCCATTCGCTTGCAGGGATTTATGTGCATTGCGCCGAATTATGACGATGTGGAGGAGTGTCGCCCACTCTTTCGCGCGATGTACGAGCTGTTTCGGCAGGTGAAGGAGCGTGAGCCGCGCACGGCGGATATTCGCTACCTGTCGATGGGGATGACCCACGATTACGAAATCGCAGTGGAAGAGGGAGCAAATCTCGTGCGTGTTGGCACGGCGATATTTGGTGTACGTCAATATGCACTAGGAGTGTGAGGGATCAGTGAGTATCTTTAAGAAAATATCCACGAAATTCATCGGCATTACGCCGGAGGATGAGGCGGAGGAAAACGAGCAGCAGGAAGAGGAGAAGGAAAAGAAGTCTGCGCCTGTGACCGAAATTGGCGCACGTACGAACCGACGTGTGGAAACAGGGGCAAACCTCTCTGCATTTCCGGACTTTTCCGCGTCCTCGAGTACGGGCAGCGGCACCCCGATCGACAATGTGGTCGCGGCATACCGCATGAATGTCGTCGTCATTGAGCCGCAGACCTTTGATGACGCACAGCAGGTCGCGGTCAATCTGCAGAAGAAGAAACCCGTTGTGCTCAATTTTGAAAAGACGGAGAAGAGTGTGGCAAACCGCATTATCGACTTCATCAGCGGCACGACGTATGCGCTCAACGGCGACATCAAGAAGATCAGCAACAATGTCATCCTCTGTGCGCCGCATAATGTCAATGTCAGCTACTCCGAGGAGGAGCATCGTCTCGGCGACGATATGTCGTTTCCAAATAGGTAGACGATGATGCGTGACGATATTCAGATTGGTATCATCGGCGGCGGCGCGATGGCAGAGGCTCTGATTGCAGGCTTGACGACGCGCGGCAGTGTTCCCGCATCCCATATCAGCGTATCGGAGCACAAGGCCGTGCGCTGCGATCTGCTGACGCAGCGATATGCGGTGCACGCACAGGTAGGGGCAGAGTCCTTTCTGCCCCGTATTTCTGTGCTCATTCTCGCGGTAAAGCCTGCGGCGGCAGCGGCGGCGATGCAGGAGACAGCGCCTCTCCTAAAGGAGGGGGCGCTCGTCCTCTCCATCGTTGCGGGGCTGACGATTGCGGAGATCGAGGCGGCATATCCAGATCATCCCGTCGTGCGTGCGATGCCGAATACGCCGCTCGCCGTGGGAGCGGGGATGTCCGCCTTTGCCTGCGGCACGCATGCAGGGGCGGCAGAGTCGGCGGCGGCAGAGATGATACTCGGCGCTGCGGGGCGGACGATCGCGGTGCAGGAGGGCGATCTCGATGCCGTGACGGGGCTCTCGGGCAGCGGACCTGCCTACGCATTCCTCATGATGGAGGCGCTGATTGAGGGCGGGGTTGCTGCAGGGCTCAGGCGTGAGACGGCGGCAGTGCTCGCGGCGCAGACGCTGCGCGGTGCGGCAGAGATGGCATTGACGGGACAGAGTTCGCCCGCCGACCTGCGTGCGGCGGTGACGAGTCCTGCGGGCACGACCGCCGCAGGGCTGCGCATGTTGGAGCGCGCGGGCGTGCGCTCGGCGCTGATCGAGGCCGTGCTTGCGGCGACGGAGCGTTCCAGAGAGTTGGGGAGAAGATAATGGCAGCGGAACAGAAGGAGCGGATTCTCCGCTTTTATCGTGGAAGTGAGGGCGAAGAGACTGCGATCCGCCTCCTCGATCTTGCCGAGGCGGTCATGAAGACGGCGAAATTTCGGATCAGCGCCTTTCTCGATCCCTATGGGCAGGAGATCGCGGAGACGATATGCGCGAGCTATGACGGGATTCAGCTCGACTTTGACGGCGGCTATACGGGGGCGGAACGCCAGCGCGCCATGCTGCGCCATCAGGATTTTCGCGGGACGCCGGACGGCTTTGCGATCGCCTGCGTGGAGGCATCGTGGAACGGACAGTTCGCGCGGCTCACGCATCGCGATGTGCTCGGCGCTGTCATGGGGCTCGGCATTGAGCGCGAGCTGATCGGCGACATCCTGCCTGCACCCGATACGGCGAAGATCATCTGCGACGCGAAGATTGCGGATTTCATCGTGAGCAATCTGACGATGATCGGCGCGGTTGGTGCCAAGGCTGCACTTTCAAATTTGGAAGAAATCGCGCCGCGCGAGGAGCGAACGAAGGAGATCCGTGCGACGGTCGCCTCTCTGCGCCTTGATTCCATTGTCGCTGCGGGATTTGGCATCTCGCGCAGCCGCGCAGCGGACGACATCGCGGCGGACAAGGTGAAACTCAACTGGCAGAGTGCGGGCAGCGCCTCGAAGACGATCAAGGAGGGCGATGTGCTCTCTATGCGCGGACGCGGGCGCATCGAGGTGACCGAGGTGCGCGGGCAGACGAAGAAGGGGCGCACGGTCGTCGTATTGAACAGATTTTTCTAAGGAAGGGCGGGAGCAGGATGCTGACACCAATGGATATACACGCGAAAGAATTTAGCAAGAGCTTTCGCGGATTCGATGAGAACGAGGTCAACGACTTCCTAAACGAGGTCATGCAGGCGTATGCCTCTACGCTGGACGAGAATGAGCACCTGCGCGCGGAGCTTGCGCGGGAGCGGGAGAAAGTCGAGGACTTTCGGCGCATTGAGCAGAGCGTGCGCGAGACGCTTGTGGTCGCGCAGAAGACCGCCGAGGATACGATGACGAATGCGAAGCAAAATGCTGACCATACGCTCGAGCTGGCGGCAAAGGAGGCGCAGAATCTGCGCCGCGAAGCGACGCTCCAGGCAAAAGCACAGCTGGATGAGGCTGCCGACAAGGTGCGCGCCGTCGTGGCGGAGTACGAGCGCCTCGTGCGCGAGAAGCATCAATTCCTGCGACGTATGAAGGGAAATGTGCAGGCGGAGCTCGCACTCATTGAGGATGCGATTGCGGAGATGCCCGATATGGTGGACGAAAAGAAGGCGAAGAGCCTTGTGGAAGCGGAAGGCAAGCAGAGCGAGGAGGACGTTTGAGAGCGATGAGCGGGCGCGTAAAAGCCGCATTTTCCTTTTTGTTGATCCTGCTGATCGATCAGCTGGTCAAATACTACGTGGAACTGACGATGCTGCCGGGGGAGAGTATTCCCATCGCGGCGCCGTTTTTTCATATCACCTTCGTCCTCAACCCGGGCGCGGCATTCGGGATCTTCCGCGACCAGCAGTGGCTCTTCCTCGCGACGGCAATCGTCTTCTCCGTCGCCTTCCTTGTGTTCTATGAGCGTCTGCGCCGCAGCGGCAGTCTCATTCACTACGGCAGCGTTGTACTTGCGGCGGGGGCTGTGAGCAATCTGATCGATCGCATCCGCCTCGGGCACGTTGTGGACTTCTTCGACTTCCGCGTCTGGCCCGTGTTCAACATCGCGGACATTGCCATCGTCCTGGGGACGGCAGCCGTGCTCTGGGCGCTCTTTGTGCAGAAAAAGGAAATCCGATCATGAGCACTGTATTCATTGCCGAACACGCGGGTGAGCGTCTGGATCGTGCGCTCGTTGTGCATATGCCCGATCTCTCACGCAGCTATGCACAGCGCCTGATCGAGACAGGCCAGGTCACGGTGGACGGTGTGGCGCGCAAAGGGAACTACAAGCTGCGCGGCGGCGAGGAGATCGCCTGCACTGTGCCGCCCGCCGAGGAGGTCGAGATCCGCGCGGAGCAGATTCCGCTCGACGTGCTGTATGAGGACGAGGACATGATCGTCCTCAACAAGGTGCGCGGCATGGTCGTGCATCCCGCTGCGGGCATCGTGAGGGGCACGCTTGTCAATGCGCTCCTCTATCACTGCAAGGATCTCTCGGGCATCAACGGTGCGCTGCGCCCCGGCATTGTGCACCGCCTCGACAAGGATACCTCGGGTGTCATGGTTGTGGCAAAGAACGATATGGCGCATCACTTCCTTGCGCGTCAGATTCGCGACAAGGAAGCGCGGCGTGAATACCGTGCGATTGTATACGGAAACATCGTGCCGCGCGCGGGAATTATCACGGGCGACATTGGGCGTCACCCGACCGACCGCAAAAAGATGGCAATCGTGCGTGAGAACGGCAAGCCTGCAACGACGCATTTCGAGGTGCTCGAGCGCTTCGGTGCATATACCTATATATCCTGCCGACTCGAGACGGGGCGCACCCATCAGATTCGCGTTCATCTGACGAGTATCGGGCATCCGCTCGTGGGTGATGCGAAGTATACGGCGAAGAAGAATCCCTTTGCTATCGTGGGACAGGCGCTTCACTCGCTCACACTTCGCCTTGTCCACCCACGCTCGGGGGAGGAGATGGCGTTTACCGCACCACTTCCCGCAGATATGGAGGAGATTTTGCATACGCTGCGCACGGACGGATAAGGAGGTACGCACATGACGGAATTTAGGGAAAAGGCTGTCCTGATGGACGATGACGGCATTCGGCGCGCGCTCATGCGCATTGCACACGAGATCGTCGAGAAGAACAAAGGCACGGAGAACCTCGTACTCGTCGGCATCCGCACGCGGGGTGTCCCCATTGCTGCGCGCATTGGCGCAGAGATTGCGCGCATCGAGCAGCGCGAGCTGCCGTGCGGCGTGCTCGACATCACGCTCTACCGCGACGATCTCAACGAGCTCTCCTACCAGCCCATCGTGCATCCGACGGAGATGCCGCACGACATCACGGGCAAGACCATCGTGCTCGTGGACGATGTGCTCTACACGGGACGCACAATCCGCGCCGCGATGAACGCGCTTCTCGACATCGGACGCCCGCGCATGATCCAGCTTGCCGTACTCATCGATCGCGGGCACAGGGAACTGCCCATCCGCGCGGACTACGTCGGCAAGAATGTGCCGACCGCCGCGCTCGAGGATGTGTCCGTGCTCTTGCAGGACACGGACGGCGTGGAAAAGGTCGTCATTCGGGAACGCGTTTGACAATCCCCGTGCTGAGAGCCGCAGCGTTGCGGCTCTTTTTTGTATCTTGACGGAAGTTTTGCAATAGAGGTATAATGAAATCAGGACATTTGTAGGGGCTCATACAAGGGCAGCGACTAGAGAGAACCTCCTGAATGTGATGGAGCAAGAGTGACGGAGCAATCGTATGATTTTTTACGGCGATAAGCAAAAGTCCATGTTGGATGAGGAGCAGGCATCAGCGGATGAGCTGGAGGCATGTGACCTTGAGGCGGAGGAAGAAGAATCGGACGAGGTGGGGGCGGAGAGCAGCGTCTACGACGGCTGCACCGATGAGGAGCTGCTCGCACATATTCGTTCCTGCGAGGGCGATGAGGCACTCGATTATCTCATCAATAAATACCGTAATTTCGTGCGCTCCAAAGCGCGCTCCTACTTCCTCATCGGTGCGGATCGCGAGGATATCGTACAGGAGGGCATGATCGGCTTCTTCAAGGCAATTCGCGACTATCGCGAGGATAAATTATCGTCGTTCCGTGCGTTTGCCGAGCTCTGTGTGACGCGGCAGATCATCACGGCAATCAAGACGGCGACACGGCAGAAGCACATTCCGCTGAACTCCTACGTCTCGCTCAACAAGCCGATCTACGACGAGGACTCTGACCGCACGCTGCTCGATGTACTCTCGGGTGCGCGCATCAGCGATCCCGAGGAGCTCGTCATCAGTCACGAGGAGTTCATCGACATTGAGCAGAAGATGGAGGAGATCCTGAGCGACCTCGAGTGGCGCGTGCTCATGAGCTATCTGGACGGCAAGTCCTATCAGGAGATTGCCGTCGACCTGCACCGTCAGGTGAAATCCATCGACAATGCGCTCCAACGCGTGAAGCGCAAGCTCGAAAAATATATGGAGTCGCGCGGCGACGATCTCGACATTGGGACGGTCTACCGGGGGCTCACGACGATTAACCGCGGCGTGCGCATGCCGGAGGAATAGAGGGGAGCACCCCTCTTTTTTTATGAGGAATTAACCGCAAAATATTTTGAACCTGATATAATTTGAGCAAGATCTATTTCTTCTGATTGAAAAAGGAGGTTATCTTATGTGGAAGAAAATTCAATGTGCCGTCATTGCCTGTTTGTTGTGCGTGACATGTGCAGCAACGGCGTCCGCTGCGGTGCGTTCGGATGACGTGAGGCGGGCAGAGAAGCCGGAGCGCATCGAGCTCGTACTGGTTCTCGATAAGAGCGGCTCTATGCAGGGACTCGAGTCCGATACGATCGGCGGATTCAACTCCATGATCGAGAAGCAGAAGGCTCTTTCGACCCCTGTAGACGTGACTGCCGTGCTCTTTAACGATACGACGGATGTCCTCTATACGCACAAGAATATTCGTACCGTGCGCCCGCTGACGGACAAGGAGTATGAGGTGGGTGGTACTACGGCGCTACTCGATGCCGTGGGCAATACGATCCTGAAGGTGGAGCGCGAACCGTCGGTCAAGAGCAGGGGCACGAAGGTCGTCTTCGTCATTATCACGGACGGGCTCGAGAACGCGAGCGCAGAATTCTCGAAGACGAAGGTCAAGCAGATGATCTCGGACAAGCAGGAGAAAGCGGGCTGGGACTTCATCTATCTCGGTGCGAACATTGATGCGGTCGAGGAGGCGGATGCCATCGGTGTGAAGAAATCGAATGCCGTGACCTATAAAAACACGAGAAAGGGTGTCCGTGCGAACTACGATGCGGTTTCTGCCTTTGTTGCAGAGACGGCGGAGCGTGGTGACGCCGATACATCGGGGGAATGGCGGTCGTATGTGGAGGAAGATACGACAAAATAAGCGTGCGAGCGATTGACAATTTGCATATAACGATGTATGCTATCTATGTTGTTAGAATTTAATCTTTGGGAGACAGGTGTAGTGCAGTTATGCACGCTTAATAGAGAAGCCGGATAAGCCGGCGCGGTCCCGCCACTGTGAGGGGAGCGAACCTGCAAGGATGCCACTGGGAGGAGATTTCTCTTGGGAAGGCGCAGGGGAGCGATGAACCGAGCCAGGAGAACTGCCTGTTTGACAATCCACCGTGTGCCAGGGGCACAGACCTGCGAGCGACAGGAAGGGGATTCGTGAAGATGATTCACGAGGCTTTCTTGCTCTGGCAGGAAAGCCTTTATTTATCTATATTTTATGGGAGGAATTCGGATGAAGAATTGGAAGAAAATGCTGGTCGCATCCCTCGCGTGCTCGGCAGTCCTCGGCTTTTCGTACAGCCCGGCGGAGGCGTCGTATGAGCTCAATCCCGAGGTCAAGACGGTGACCCCCGCACTCATGGAGGCATCGGAGATCGGTGTTCTGAAGTATGAGAACCCGCAGATGGCGAACTACACGAATAAGGATGCCATCGTTGTGACGAGCTTTGGCACGACGTTCAAGGAGACGCGTGAGAAGACGATCGAGGCAACAGTGGATGCAATCAAGGCGGCGCACCCGGGCGTAAAGGTCGTGACGGCATTTACCTCTCACATCATCATTGACCGCATTGCAAAGAACGAGGGCAAGAAGTACCCAACGCCCGAGGAGGCGCTCACGCAGCTCAAGGCGGACGGCTACTCGCGTGTGGCGCTTGTCTCCCTCGATGTCATCCCGGGCATGGAGTACTCCTACGTCAAGGCCGTGTTCCATGAGTACAAGGAGCAGTTCAAGACGATGACCTGCGGCACGTCGCTCATGTACTGGCAGGGGCAGGAGGAGCAGCCGGATGATGTGATCGAATTCCTCCAGGCGGTCTCCAGCCAGTTCCCGAAGATGGGGAAGGATGATGCGCTGCTCCTGATGGCGCACGGCACGCCGCACGTCTCCAACGCATACTATGCCGTCATTCAGGCGAAGCTGGACGCACTTGGGTATAAGAACGTCTATGTCTATACGGTCGAGGGTTGGCCGAGCATCGAGGATGTCATCCCTAAGCTCAAGGCGAATAAGGTTAAGAATGTGACGCTCATGCCGATCATGATGGTTGCGGGCGATCATGCACACAACGATATGGCGGGCAAAGATGCGGATTCGCATAAGAGCATTCTCATGAGCGAGGGCTTTAAGGTCGATGCTTATCTCCATGGCCTCGGCGAGAACAAGATGATCCGCGACGTGTATGTGGAGCGCGCAAACGATGCGTGGGATGCTCTGCAGGGCAAGAAGGATGCAGATGCGGATCACATCAAAATGATGAAGTAAGCGCATCTACAAGTATTTTACGGTGGCACTAGAGTCTGCCGCGGAAGTATTTCACTTCGGCGGCAGGCTCTTTTCTTTGCCCGCATACCCTGCTATAATAGGTGGGCAGTATGAGTAGCAAGGACATAATGTCTTTGCGTGAAGGAGAGCGAAGAAATGAAGATAGCAGTTGTCGGTACAGGGATGATCGCGCGCGAGGCGCTTACCGCCCTGCAACAGGTAGAGGGAATCGAGGTTGTCACGATCTGCGCGCGTCCACACAGCCGCGACAAGGCGCGGGCTCTTGCGCAGGAGTTCGGCGTTCCTCAAGTGGCGACGGACTACGGGGCGATGCTTACGGCACATGGGGCAGACTTCGTCTATCTCGGCATTGTCAACAGCGTGCATTTTGACTACGCACGGCAGGCGATTGCGGCGGGCTGGCACGTGATCGTTGAGAAGCCTTTTACATCGACCCTCGCGGAGGCGGAGGAACTGATCGCGCGTGCACGGGCGGCAGGCTGCTACCTCTTCGAGGCGGTGACACCGCTCTTTCTCCCCAATTATCAGGGCATCTTGGAAGCTCTTCCGCAGCTCGGGCTCATCCGTCTCGTGCAGGCGAATTTCTCGCAGTATTCGAGCCGCTATGACCGCTATCTCGCACGTGATGTTGCGCCCGCATTCGATCCCTCGCTCTCGGGCGGCGCGCTCTACGATCTGAACGTCTACAATCTCGAACTTATTGTCTCCTTCTTTGGGCGTCCGAAGTCTGCCTCCTATACGGCAAATATTGGGTTCAACGGGATCGATACCTCCGGGATTCTGACCCTGCGCTACGACGGATTCGCTGCAACGGCGGTGGCGGCAAAGGACAGCGACAGCCCATCGTTCTTTATGATACAGGGGGAGTCGGGATGGATCCGCGCTGATGGGACACCGAACGAGCTTGCATCCTTTACGGTTGGTCTGCGCGGCAGGCAGGAGAAATCCTATGCACTGAATTGCCATGAGCACCGCATGGTGCCTGAGTTTGAGGCTATGCGAGATATATTTGCACGCAAGGATTATCTGAGCGTGGAGGAGGGGCTTCAGACCTCGCGGACGGTGATGGCAGTGATGGAGAAGGCGCGCCTCATGGCGGGGATTCAGTTTCGGGCGGATTGAGATCAATGGAATCAATGATGATCGAGATGGAGGATCTCGAAAAAAAATTTCCGCATACGAATGCGGCACAGAAAAAAGACTGGAAGACGGCGGTTGCGGGGGTGACCCTCTCCGTTCGGCGCGGCGAGGTGTTCGGGCTGCTTGGCCCGAACGGCGCGGGAAAGACGACGATTATCCGTATGCTGACGATGCAGACGCAGGCGACGAGCGGCGTGATACGCATCGATGGGCAGGATATTTGCCTCGACCCGCGTGCTGTCAAAGAGATGATTGGCGTTGTGCCGCAGCACGTGAATTTCGATCAGGAGCTCACGGTCTGGGACAATATGGAGCTGCACGCGCGCCTGCACCATATGGGTGGCGCGGAGCGGACGGCACGCATTGAGGAACTGCTCTCTGAGATGGAGCTCTCGGAGGTGCGCAATGACAACGTGCGTCGCCTCTCGGGCGGCATGAAGCGGCGCCTCCTCATTGCGCGTGCACTGATCCACCGACCGCAGGTGCTCTTTCTCGACGAGCCGACGGTTGCACTCGACCCGCAGATCCGGCGGCATATCTGGGATCTCGTGCGCGCGGTTGCAAAGAGCGGCGTGACGGTACTGTTGACGACGCATTACATCGAGGAGGCGGAGGCTCTCTGTGACCGCGTGTCGATCATCAACAAGGGGAGCCTCATCGATGTGCAGACGCCGCGCGCGTTCTGCGAGGCACTCGGCGCATTTGCTGTGGAGTGGGACGAGGAGGGCGGCCGCGCCTATCGATTCTTTCACACGCGTGAGGAGGCGCGCGCCCATGCGCGCCATATCGAGGAGAATATGCAGCGCGTCCTCCTGCGCCCGACGAATCTCGAGGATGTATTCATCGAGCTGACCGGGCGAAAGGAGGGGCTCTGATGCTGCGCGATATATGGACGGTGTTCTGGCGCGACTGGATTGTCCTGCGACGCCGTCTTACGAAGTACGTGCTGAGCCGTATGGTCTCGCCGCTCATGTTCCTCATTGCATTCGGCTGGGGGCTTGGGCGCAGCATCGACGTGGGCACGGGCTCGTATCTGGACTTCCTCGTGCCGGGACTGCTCGCGATGAACTCCATGAACATCAGCTTCAACAGCATTATCTCCGTGCACGCGGAGCGCGTCTATCACAAGAGTCTCGAGGAGTATCTCATCGCGCCGATCCGTCCCGATGCGTTCGTCATCGGCAAGGTCGCGGGCGCGGTTGTGCGCGGGCTGATCTCCTCGGCGATCATCATTGTACTCAGCTATCTCTTTGGCGCGCATTTCACAATCACGCCGCTCTTTCTCCTCGTGCTCGCGCTGAACTGCATGATCTTTGCGGAGATCGGCTTCCTCGCGGCGATGTATATCTCCACCTATGAGGAGATGAGCCAGGTCAACCTCTACGTCCTGCTCCCGATGTCCTTCCTCTGCGGGACATTCTTCTCGACGGCGGCGCTGCCCGATCTCGTGCGCTGGCTCGTCGAGATACTGCCGCTGACGCATACGAGTCACCTCCTGCGCAGCCTCGGGACGGCGGGGGAGTTCTCTATGCTCTCGCTCGCGGTGGTCATAGGGTACGCTGCGCTCGGCATCGCGGCGGGGACGTGGAAGTTCCGTCGGCTGACGGATTAGGAAAAGGATCATCATGCTCAGGCATATCTTTCATCACAGGGGAGCGCGCGAAGGTTGCGCGCATTTCTGTTGCACCAAGGTCGAGGACTTCGGCGTCTCCTTTGGGATGTTCGAAGTCTTTTCGCATGTCAATCTCCATTTTCACTGCGGTGAGTTGACTGCAATCATCGGCGCGAACGGCGCGGGCAAGAGCACCCTCCTGCGCGCACTCCTCGGCGAGGTCGCGCACACGGGCGACTTGCGCTTCGTCGATGCTGAGGATCGGCACATACGCCCTGTCATCGGCTATGTACCGCAGTATCTGCGCCTCGATCTGACGGCGCCGACAACGGTGCTGGATCTCTTTATGGCGTGTGTGACCATGCGCCCCGTCTGGCTCTTTCCTGCACGGTGCTATCGCGTGCGCGTCACTGAAAAACTTGCACGCGTGCGCGCGGAGCATCTGATCGATCGCCGCCTCGGCGCACTTTCAGGCGGAGAGCTGCAGCGCGTCCTGCTTGCACTCGCCCTCGATCCCCTGCCGAACCTCCTGCTCCTTGACGAGCCCGTCTCGGGCGTCGATCAGAGCGGACTCTCACTCTTCTATGACATCGTGGGGCAGCTGCGCGCGCAGGAGGATCTCGCGATCCTCCTCATCTCGCATGATCTCGGCATGGTTGCGCGTCACGCGGACAAGGTCGTCCTCATGGATCACGGGATTGCGGCGGCGGGAACGCCGAGCGAGGTTTTTGCAAGCCCGCACATGGAGCGCATCTTCGGCATCCTGCCTGACCTGCGCCATCTGCACACATATGCAAAGGACGGGGAAGAGGAGGCTGCGGTATGGAACTGATCTACAGCGTGCTAGATGCGCTCCTGCCGCTGGCGTGGATGGAGTATACCTTCATGAAGAACGCGCTGCTTGCGATTCTCCTCATGACGCCGCTCTTCGGGCTGCTCTCGACGATGGTGGTCTCGAGCCGTATGGCGTTCTTCTCGGACTCCCTCGGGCATGGCGCGTTTACGGGCATTGCCATTGGTGCGCTCGTCGGCATCTTCGCACCGCTCACATCGCTCGTCCTCTTTTCGATTGCGTTTGCGCTTCTCATCACCTACATCAAGCACCGCACAGCGGCATCGGCGGATACGGTCATCGGCGTGTTCTCCTCAACGGCGATTGCCGTCGGTCTCATGATTATGAGTCACGGCGGAGGCTTTTCGAAATTTTCTCCGCTCCTCATTGGAGACATTCTGAGCATTACCCCTGCTGATCTTGCGGGTCTGCTCGCCGTCGATGCCGTCGTCTTCGTTGGCTGGATGCTGCTCTTCAACCGATTGCTTCTGCTATCCGTAAACGCCTCACTTGCGCGCAGCCGCGGTGTCTCAATATTTGCCGTGGAGGCTCTGTTCGCCGCGCTGCTTGCTGTCGTTGTAGCCGTGAGCATCCAGTGGGTCGGCATCCTCATCATCAACGCACTGCTTGTCCTGCCGGGGGCAGCCGCGCGGAATCTCGCGGGAAGCGTCAAGGCATATCATCTGTTGTCAGTTCTCATTGCGCTCGGCGCGGGTCTCGTTGGGCTCTTTGCGGCATACTATTTCGGCATTGCGGCAGGTGCGGCGATCGTGGCAGCGGCGGCGCTGATGTTCTTTTTCTCGCTTGCCCTGAGCCCTCATTTTCGACAGTAATGTCCCAACCCGCGCCCTATTTTTTTTCAGTGATCTATGCTAAAATGAAAGAGAATATTGTGAAGTATGAGGAGGAGGGCATTCTCATGAATATTACGATTGGCAGCGACCACGGTGCCGTGGATCTCAAAGAAGAGGTCAAGATGGTGCTCCATGAATTCGGCGATGTGCATGTAAAGGATGTTGGAACCTTTGGAAAGGAGGCCGTCGATTACCCTGACATCGCGGAGAAGGTCTGCGCCGATGTCATCTCGGGAAAGGCGGATCGCGGGATCGTGCTCTGCGGCACAGGGCTTGGCATCTCGATTGCAGCGAACAAGATCAAGGGTATCCGCGCGGCACTCTGCGCTGATGTCTATACGGCAATTATGTCGCGGAAGCACAACGATGCGAATGTGCTTGCCCTCGGTGGCCGCGTGACGGGCTTCGGCCCCGCGGGCGAGATTGTGCGCGCGTGGATTCGCACGGAGTTCGAGGGTGGGCGTCATGCGCGCCGTGTCGAAAAAATTATGGCGCTGGAAGATCAGAAAAACGGCTAAGGAGAGTTTCTATGAGTATGATGGATTCGTTGGAAAAGGTCGACCCACAGGCGTTTGCGGCGATTGAGGATGAACTGAACCGCCAGCGTACAAAGCTGGAGCTCATCGCCTCGGAAAACATTGTCAGCCGCGCGGTTATGGAGGCGCAGGGCAGTGTCCTCACAAACAAGTACGCAGAGGGCTACCCGGGCAAGCGCTACTATGGCGGCTGTGAATACGTCGATGTGGCGGAGCAACTTGCGATTGACCGCGCAAAGGAGCTCTTCGGAGCGGCATGGGCGAATGTGCAGCCTCATTCGGGCGCGCAGGCGAATATGGCGGTCTTCTTTGCACTGCTGCAGCCGGGCGACACGATCCTCGGCATGAATCTGACAGACGGCGGGCATCTGACGCACGGCAGCCCCGTCAATATCTCGGGTACGTATTACAAGGTCATTCCCTACGGCGTAGATCGCGAGACGGAGCGCATTGACTACGATGCGCTCGAGGCGCTTGCCAAGGAGCACAAGCCCCAAATGATTATCGCGGGGGCTTCGGCGTATGCGCGCACGATTGATTTCGAGCGCATTGAGGCAATCGCGAAGAGTGTCAACGCGATCTTTATGGTTGATATGGCGCATATCGCGGGGCTCGTTGCCGCGGGGCAGCATCCGAATCCCGTGCTCCATGCAGATATCGTTACCTCGACCACCCACAAGACGCTGCGCGGCCCGCGCGGCGGCATCATCCTCGGACGCGATGAGGAACTCGGCGCGAAGATCAACAAGGCGGTCTTCCCCGGCATTCAGGGCGGCCCCCTCATGCACGTCATTGCGGCAAAGGCGGTTGCACTCGGTGAGGCGCTCCAGCCCTCGTTCAAGGAATACGGCGCACAGGTCGTAAAGAATGCGGCAGCGCTCGCGGATGAGCTGACGAAGCTCGGCTACCGCATCGTATCGGGCGGCACGGACACGCACGTCATGCTCGTCGATCTCACGAATAAGGACATTACGGGCAAAGATGCGCAGAACCTGCTCGATGAGGTCAATATCACGGCGAACCGCAATACGATCCCGTTCGAGCCGCGCAGCCCGTTCGTCACGAGCGGCCTCCGTCTCGGCTCGCCTGCGCTCACGACGCGAGGCTTCAAGGAGGAGGATATGCGTGAGGTGGCGCGGATCATTGCCCACGTCCTCGACGCACCGACAGACGAGGGTCGCAGGGAGGAGGCACGCAGCCGTGTCGCCGCACTCTGTGCGAAATACCCCCTGTACGAATAACATATCTCTGAAAGAAAGGAAGCCTCTCCCATGGCTGATACATTCCATCCGTCCGATATTCCGAGTCTCCATCTCGTCGATCATCCGCTCATCCAGCACAAGCTGACCATCATGCGTATGAAGGAGACGGGGACGAAGGAGTTCCGCGAGCTGCTCTCGGAGATTGCCATGCTCATGGCATATGAGATCACGCGCGATTTCCCGCTGCGCGATGTGGAGATCGAGACGCCCGTCGCACGCTGTCGTGCGAAGATGCTCGAGGGCAAGAAGCTCGGCATCGTGCCCATCCTGCGCGCAGGGCTCGGCATGCTCGACGGCATATTGACCCTCGTACCTGCCGCGCGCGTGGGGCATATCGGACTCTACCGCGACCCCGAGACACTTGCGCCTGTCGAGTACTACGCAAAGCTGCCAAGCGGCGTCGAGGATCGTACGCTCATCGTCCCCGACCCCATGCTCGCTACGGGCGGCAGTGCGTCGGCGGCACTCACCATGCTCAAGGAAAAGGGCGCACGCAGCATCATCCTCATGTGCCTCGTCTCCGCGCCCGAGGGCATCCGCCGCGTGGCTGCCGATCATCCCGACGTGCCGATCTATGTCGCAGCCGTCGATGAACGCCTCAACGATCACGGCTACATCGTGCCGGGTCTCGGCGACGCAGGCGATCGCATCTTCGGGACACTGTAATAAACATAATGCAAAAGACGACTGCCTGTGCAGTCGTCTTTTGCATTATGGAGTATGAGTCACTCTTATCCCAAAATGTTGACGAAAAATGTATATGGATAATTAGGCAGCAAAGACTTCTTATGATATAGAAATGTGGTGAACAATCTCCGTCATATCTTCTGGTAGAGGGGCTGTGATGGTCAGAACTTCATGTGTGCACGGCTGGCTGAGTGTGAGCTGTGTCGAGTGTAGGGCGTGACGGGTGATTCGTTGCGTATTGCCGCCGTAGAGATCATCGCCGAGCAGCGGATACCCGAGGTGGGCGAGGTGGACACGGATCTGGTGGGTACGTCCCGTTTCGAGGCGCAGCCGCAAAAGGGTATGTTCTCCGTTCGTCCACACCGTTTCATAATGCGTGCGCGCGGGCTTTCCATCGGGCGCGACATGGCGCAGGATGATGCTCGGCAGGGCGCGTGCAATCGGCGCATCGATCGTGCCTGACGTAGGTGTAATCGCTCCCTCGATCAGCGCCAGATACGTTCGCTCAAGTGTATGTGTACGCGCAATCTGATGCTGCACCTCGGGACGCTTGGCGATGAGGAGCAGCCCCGAGGTGTTGCGGTCGAGGCGGTGGCAGGGGTGAAAGTCGAGAGAGATACCACGCGCGGTATAGAGTCCCAGCACGGCGTTTGCAACGGTGCCGTGTGCCTCCTTTGTCGTCGGATGGACGAGCTGCCCCGCAGGCTTGTCGATGACGAGGAGATCGTTGTCCTCATAGACAATGGAGAGCGGTAGCTGCTCCGGTGTGACGGAGGAGACGATGGGCAGTTCATAGGAGACAATATCACCCGCACGCAGCATCGTGCGCGCAGCAATCGCGGGGACGCCGTTCACGGCGAATGTTCCGCTGTGCTTGATCCGTTTCCAGAGCCCCGAGGAAATGCCGCGCGTGCGCATCAGGTATGCCTTTGCGGGGCATGTTTCATCCGCGTGCAGGTCGACTGTGATTTCCATCACTCGCTCTGTTTCTGCTCCTGACGGCGCAGGGCGAGAATGATGCGGAAGGAGACGGAGAGGATGATGGCAATGACAGTCGCGAGCGACATACCGCGCAGTGTGACCGTGCCGATGGTGAGGCTTGCCGTCGAGACACCGACACCCATGACGATCGAGGTGAGGAGGAGATTCATCGGATTGTTGTAGTCCACCTTCGCCTCGACGAGGATACGGATGCCCGAGGCGGCGATGACGCCGAAGAGCAGCATGGAGACGCCGCCCATGACGGGCGTCGGGATGCTCTGGATGAGCGCGGCGAGCTTGCCGAGACAGGAGAGCAGGATTGCAAAGATCGCTGCGCCGCCGATGACCCACGTGGAGTATACCTTTGTGATGGCGAGCACGCCGATGTTCTCGCCGTAGGTCGTGTTCGGTGTCGAGCCGAAGAAGCCCGAGAAGATGGTCGAGACGCCGTTTCCGAGCAGGGATCGATCAAGCCCCGGATCCTTTGCGAGGTTGCGTCCGACGATATTGCCCGTGACAATGAGGTGGCCGATGTGCTCCACGATGACGACAATGGAGGCGGGCAGGATGATGAGGATGGCACGCAGGTCGAACTCCGGCGTGTAGATCGTCGGTATCGCGAGCCACGGCGCGCTCTCAACGTGCGAGAGATCGACGATGCCGACGGCAAAGGCGATGATGTAGCCCGCGACCACGCCAATCAGAATCGGGATGATGGAGAGGAAGCCGCGGAACGCCATCGAGGCGAAGATTGTGATGGCGAGGGTTGCGATCGAGACGAAGATGACGGTTGCGTCGGTATTTTCTCCCGTCAGCCCTGCCATGCCCGCCGCTGTCGGCATGAGCTCGAGTCCGATGACGGCGACGATTGCGCCCATCGAGGCGGGCGGGAAGATGACGTCGATCCAGCTCGTTCCGATCGTATGCACGATGAAGCTGACAATGCAGAAGACGATGCCGACGACGATGAAACCGCCGAGTGCTGCCTCGTAGCTGTACTCGGAGAGGACGAGGAAGACGGGGGAGAGGAAGGCGAAGCTCGAGCCGAGATAGGCGGGAATCTTGCCCTTGCAGAGGATGAGGTAGAACAGTGTGCCGATGCCGTTGAAGAGCAGCACGGTCGCGGGGTTGACGTGAAAGAGGATCGGCACGAGCACGGTCGAGCCGAACATCGCGAAGAGATGCTGCAGTGAGAGCGGGATGGTGGTGAGGAGCGGCGGGCGCTCCGTGGTATCA
>NZ_ALKG01000101.1 GCF_000286455.1 Selenomonas sp. FOBRC6 | reverse complement strand
TTCCAAACGCGCTTCGCTTGAACGGTTAAAATCCGCAGGGGGCAGAACATGTCCTTTGTTCCGCTTGCTCCACTAGGGTTTGCTACGGGACATTGCTCCGTGCAACGGTACATATAGCCCTTGCTGAGGCGGGAAAGCGCACAAGCGATGATGGGGGGGCGTTGAGGGGCTTGTTCCGCTGTGTCAAAACATAAAACATCTCACTCACGCAAAATCCGGTACATACTGCGCCCCCACCGCCTCCGCGCCTTGCACATAGACGCGCTCCATTCCGAGCTCACGCGCCGCCGCAACCACACTCTCATACTCAAACGTCGTGAGCCGCCGATGCAGCGGTGGGAACTCAGCTGCGCGATAGAGCGGTGTGTACTGCCGCATGAGACTCAGCTGAATCGCATCGCCGAACTCCTCCCACAGCCGCTCGACGAGCGCAATGCTCTCGCGGCGGTGCCCGGGCAGCACGAGATGGCGCACAAGCACACCGCTGAGAAGCCGTCCGTCGTCCGCAAAACGAACTGTGCCGACCTGTGCCACCATCGCCGTGAGTGCCTCCCACGCCGCCCGTGCGTAGTCAGGAGCGGCAGAGTAGAGCCGACCGCTCTCCCCGCTCGCGTATTTCAGATCGGGGAGGTAGATATCCACCGCACCCGCAAGGCGCACAATATTCTCGCGTGTCTCATAGCCGCTCGTATTCCAGACGATGGGGAGATTTAGCCCGCGCGCTCGTGCCAGCGTGAGTGCTGTGAGAATCTGGGGCGTGTAGTGTGTCGGTGTCACAAGATCGAGTGTTGCCGCGCCCTCTGCTGCGAGCGAGAGAAAGGCGGCGGCAAGCTCCTCCGTGGCTATCTCCCTGCCGCGTCCCTCGTGACTGATTGCGTGATTCTGGCAGTAGACGCAGCGCAGCGTACAGTGCGCGAAGAACACTGCGCCCGCGCCATGTGCGCCCACCAGACACGGCTCCTCCCAACGGTGCAGCATCGTGCGCGCAACGCGCACAGCACTGCCCGCGCCGCAGAAGCCACGCGCACCTGAATTCCGATTCACCCCGCAGCGGCGCGGGCAGAGCGTACAGTGATCGAGCAGATCGTCCATCCAAAACCTCCTTTTATTGATGTCTGCGACACTCCTAATATTTTCCCACAAAAAGCCGGAACGGCAAGACCGTCCCGGCTTTTGTTACGATACTACAAATTACGATGCTTACGGCAGCACGATATCCACACCGAGCTCTGCCGCCGCCGCGCGAATGTCCGAGGGCGGCTCCGTATCTGTCACGAGCCCCGCAAGCGCATTGAGCGGCGCATAGTCATAGTTGCCGTCCGTCGAGAGCTTGCGTGCCTCTGCAAGAACATAGGCACGCTTGCTGCGCGCGATGATGCGCGCCTTGTTCAGCCCGTCGTCGATGTCGTAGGTGGAGACACTGTTCCCCTTGACATCCACGCCGACCGCACCCACGAAGGCGATGTCGGGTTTGAGCCTGCCGATGAAATCCTGCGTCATACCGCCCCAGAATCCATCGCGTCCGCGATTGATTTGTCCGCCCGCAAAGATCAGCTCGATGCGCGGGTTGCGTGCGAGTACGCCGAGCACGTCGACCATGTTCGTCACAACCGTCAGATCGCGGTCGCTCTTCATCAGGAGTTCTGCAATCGCGAGATTGCTCGTCGAGACATCGAGGAAGACCATATCCTTCTCCTGAATGAGGGATACGGCTGCCTGCGCGATGCGGCGCTTCGCCTCGACATCCATGTGACGATGGCGGCTGACCTCGATCATGTGGACACTCTGCGTCAGTTTCACGGCGCCGCCATAGGTTCGTTTCAGACGACCCTGCCGTTCGAGCGAGCCCAGATCCTTGCGGATACAGTCCTCGGTAACCTTGAATTTGGCGCTGAGCTCTTTGACCTTTACCTTGCCGTCACGCTCCACCATGCGGACGATGAGCTCTTGGCGCTCCTCCAGAAACATGATATTCACTCCCTTTACGCAGATGAAATTGACCATGCTCACATATCTGCGGTCAATGAGCCGTCTATCCTTTTTTTTCAGTGTACAGCAAAATAGATAAAATAGCAAGACAATTTTATCTATTGAAGCAAATTTATAAGAGTGAATTCATTACCTATATTCTATTATAATAGACAATATCCTCTATTCAAACTTGTTAAATTATAATTATAGGTAAATAAAATGAAAAACTGCCCGCATTCTCCCGTATTATGCGTCAGATCATACGCCGTTTGTGGCAGTACCCGACCCATATGCGTTGGGAGCTTTTGCGGACAGTTCCCTAAAAAGTGGCTCAGCCACCGATTTTCAATTTCTCACGCGCGGAAACGTGACGGTTAAATCCAACATCGTCCTTCGACATGCCGAGTGCAAGACCCACGAGCTGCTGCAGATGGAGGACAGGCATCTCGGTCTGCGAGCGTACGGCTTCGCGTCCCTCGGGGGCATACATATCAAGCTGCATCTGGCAGAGCGGACACGGTGTTGCAATCAAATTTGCCCCCGCGCGATCCGCGCTCGCGGCGATCTGCCCCGTAACGGTCAGTACGTCGCGCTCCGCCGTGAACTGCGCGTGGAAGCCGCAGCACTTGCGTCCTGCATCAAACCAGACAGGCTCCGCGCCGAGACGGCGTACGAGCCGCTCGAACGACTCGGGATAGTCTCCGCTCTCGTGATCCATGACGGGCGCGGGACGCAGGATGTGGCAGCCGTAGTAGCAGGCGACCTTCGTGCCTTTCAGTTCGCCTGTGAGCTTGCCGTCCAGAACCTCCGGATGTTCGTCGAGCACCCAGAGGAAATGCGTGATCTCGCTCGTTCCCTGATACGCGTAGGGATGTCCTGCCTCCTTCAAAATACCATTGACCTTCTCCTTCAGTGCGGGATCGTGGTCGAGACGGTGCTTCGCCGTGCGCAGCTGCAGCGTGCAGGTGTTGCAGACGGTGAGGATGGGCAGCCCCATGTGCTCTGCGATGGAGATGTTGCGCGCGTTGACGGCGAGTGCTGCGAGCTCGTTCACACCCTGTGCGTGCGATGCGCCGCAGCATGTCCAGTTCGGAATCTCCTCGATCTCTATGCCGAGCTTTTCACAGACCTTTGTGAGCGAGGTATATGCCTCGGCAGCCGCTCCCTCGAGGACGCAGCCTGGAAATAATGCGTACTTCATGACGATGCCTCCTCCTTATCGGCCTTTTCTGCCGCCTTCACGATTGCGGCAATGGTCTTGATCTCAGGGTTGACGGGATGGCTTGCGAGCGGATCCATCTTGCCCGTGTTCATGAGGCGCAGCGCCATCGGCAGACGCATGGCAGACATGATATAGCCCTCGGACTTGATGTTGAGCTTCGACTCGTCGAGGGTGCCGGATTCGGAGATGTCGTCGTAGATCGCCTTTGCATGGCGCGCGCCGACGTTGTCATCGAGACGATGCTTGAACGTCTCCTCCTTGAGTTTTTCGATTGCACCCGCAGGATCGAGCCCCTTCGGGCATTTTGCCGTGCACTCCTGACAGTTGAAGCAGCGCCAAAGTCCAGCGTCGATGACTGCCTTCAGATGCTCCTCGGGGCTCTTGCTGCGCGAGTCGGCAACGAGCTTTTCCGCGCGCACAAAGATGAACGGGTCGAGGAAGTCATCCAGATTCAGCGTGTTCTTGTTGCACTCCGATACGCAGGAACCGCAGAGAATGCAGCCCGCATATTTCTTGTACTTGTTGAAATCGGCGGGGGATTGCAGACAGCCGGTCTCGGGCGTGAATTCGTCCTTTGGATGCAGGACGGGCTTTACCTTCTTGATTCGCGCATATTTCGGATCCCAGTCGACGATGAGGTCGCGGATCACGCGGAAGTTGCCGAGCGGCGCAATCGTCAGCTCCTCCGTCTGATAGCGCGCCATGAGATCGCTGACGAGCACCTCGCAGGAGAGTTCGGCGTTGCCGTTGACGCGGACAGCGCACGCGCCGCAGATACTCGAGCGACAGGAACAGGTGAAGGAGAGCGTCGGATCGAGCTTCTCCTTGATGTAGGTCAGCGCGCCGAGGACGGTCAGACCCGTGGTGACGGGCACCGTGAAGTTGTCCGCCCACGATTTCCCCTCGACGAAGCGATGGATTTTGAGCTGTACGTCCATATCAATACTTCCTTTCCATCGGCGGATACTTCGTGATGACGACATCCTGATACTCCGCTTCGTAGGTGCCGTTCGGTTTTTTGAAGATCAGCGTATGCTTGAGGAAATTCGCATCGTCGCGCTTCGGGTAGTCGCGGCGCGAGTGACCGCCGCGGCTCTCCTTGCGCGCGATGGCACCCTGTACGATGGCGTGGGAGATCTGGAGCAGATTGCCGAGCTCGACGTACTGCTCGAACGCTGTGTTGTAGACGTGGGAGCTGTCGCCGACGTAGCACTTCCTGTACTCGTCCTCGAGCGCGTGCAGCTCTTTTGCCGCCTCTTCGAGCTGGGTGCCGTTACGGAAGACACCCGCCTTGAACCACATGGTATCAACCATTGCATCGCGAATCTCTGGAACTGTACGGTTGTTCGCGTGCGGACGCGCCGTCACCTTGTCGAAGCGATCCTTCCACTTCGTGCAGCCGTCTGCAAGCTGCTGCTGATTGCCCTCATAGTTATGCTGTTTTGCATAGGCAGCCGCACCCTCTCCTGCGGTCTTTCCAAAGACCAGCACCTCGGAGAGGCTGTTCGCACCGAGACGGTTTGCGCCGTGTACGGAGACGCAGCTGCATTCACCCGCGGTGAAGATGCCCGGCACGCGCGTCGCGCCCGTGCGGAAGTCCGCCATCTCAAGCCCGCCCATGGAGTAGTGGCAGGTCGGGCTGATAAGCACGGGTTCTTTCGTAATATCAACGCCTGCAAAGCGATGGGCAAGGTCCGCGACCTGCCCGAGGCGCTCATGAATGCGCTCGGCGGGAATCTTTGTAAAGTCGAGGTAGACGCCTGCCGTCAGCCCCTCGCCAATGCCGCGCCCCTCCTCGATCTCGGTTGCAATGGCGCGCGCCACGATATCGCGCGTTGCGAGCTCCATCTTTTCGGGTGCATAGCGCGCCATGAAGCGCTCGCCGTTTTTGTTGACGAGGAGCGCGCCCTCGGAGCGGCTCGACTCGGAGAGGAGCACGCCGTTGACGGAGAGTCCCGTCGGGTGGAACTGCACCATCTCGGGGTCTTTGAACGGGATTCCTGCATTCATGCCCGCGACAATTCCGTCGCCCGTCGAGCTGTATGGATTTGATGTGCGCACCCAGTAGGCGCGCCCGTAGCCGCCCGTCGCAATGAGGACGGTCTTGGCGGGCACGCCGATGAGGTCGCCCGTCCGCATATCCATCGCGATGACGCCCGCGAGCTTGCCCGCGTCCGTCATGCTGATCTCGAGCATCTGGCACTCGGAAATGAAGTCCACATCGTGTGCGAGGCATTGTTCGAAGAGTGCATGCACCATCGCGTGTCCCGCGCGATCCTCGAAATAGGCGGCACGCGCGTGGGAGGAGCCGCCCATCTTGCGCTGATGGAAGTGTCCGTCCTCCTGCCTGTTGTACGGATAGCCCATGTAGTCCATCTCGTAGATGACCTTGCCTGCGTTCTCCGCGAAGTATTCAACGGCGTCCTGATCGCAGAGATAGTCGCCGCCCTTGATTGTGTCGAATACGTGGGATTCAACCGTATCTTTCGGATCCGTAACCCCTGTGACGCCGTTCATGCCGCCCTGCGCCATCGTCGATGCCGAGCGCGTGGGCACGAGCTTCGTCATGACGGCAACCTTTAGATTCTTGTCCTGCGATGCGGCGAGCGCTGCGCGCATACCGGCACCCCCGCTGCCGATGATGAGCACGTCGTAGGTCACATCGCCGCGCCGAACCTGCTCCGGGATGTTCTTTCCCCCGCAGCCGAGATAGGCGCCGGACATGAGTACAACGCCTGCCGCTGCAGTGCCCTTGATAAAGGTGCGGCGTGAGATTTCCATTGCCATTGCTTTCGTCTCCCCTCCTGATGATACATAGAATTTATTTCAATGATTGATAAAATCTATCGTTATGTTATTTCGTTGGTAGAGGTGGAAAATCCTGCTTTTGTGTGGGAGAAAACTGTACTTGAAAAAGCCTCCCGCATGGAGCGAGAGGCTTGCGCTTGCAGAGTCAGTGCAGAGTTGCTAGAATGAGCTAGTGGCCGAGCACAGCGCGGCGCTTGAGAACGTAGTTCCACACCATGACGATGCCGGCGGCGATGAGCTTTGCGATCATGTAGTAGATGTGGATGAAGTCGACGAGCACCCACATGAGGAGCTGGTTGAGCCCGAGCCCCGCGATGCTCGAGCCGAAGAAGAGCATCTTTGCGCGGCGCGTCTGGGCATTCGCTCCGCGAAAGACGCAGACGAGGCAGAGCCAATAGTTGACGAGGACGGAGATGCTGAACGAGATGCCCGCCGAGAGGAGGTAGTGGAGGCCGCCGTACTCGGTGAGGATGTAGAGCAGTCCGTAGTCGAGGAGGAAGCACGCGCCGCCGACGAGGACGAAGCGGGCGATTTCATAGAGTCTGGGTGACATGGAATACCTCGCGTGAGATGATTTTTCTAAGCGGTGCAAGCCCTGCGCGAACGCTTAGTTGCGCAAGCGATCGGGCCCTTATCTGCCTAAATACCTGTGAATTTCTAAACGCGCTGCGCTTGAACGGTAGAAATTCACAGGGGGCAGAACATGCCCTCGTTTCCGCTTGCTCCACTAGGGTTCGCTTCAGGGCATAGCACCGCTTTATTTCCCTCTTTGAAAGGAATAGATATGATAGAAAGATTCTTCGTTTTGTTCAAAATTCCTGCTGTTGTAGGATTGTGCAGCATATTCTTCCTCGGTGGCTGTGGGCGCGAGGAGGCGGTGACGGCGGAGGAGACGAAGCTCGTTATGGGAACGGTGGCGCATCTGACGGTGCGCGCGGATGAGATCACCTCACAGGCGGCACTGCGCGATGGGATGGCGGTGCTCACGCAGACGGAGCACGATGCGGATGGTGCGGCGATTGCCGACCTTGAGGCTGCGGCGGGGACGGGCGAATGGCAGGAGATATCGCCCGCACTCTATGAGACGCTGACCCTCGCGCAGGAGCTCGCGCACCGCTCGAATGGCGCGTTCGATGTGACAGCGGGTGCGCTGACGGAACTTTGGGAGCGGGCACGTGCGGAGAAACTGCCGCCGTCTCCCGAGGAGGTTGCCGAGGCGCGTGCGTGTGTCGGGTATGAGTTCCTGGAACTGAATACGGTGGAAGAAAACGGAAAAAAAAGATATCAAGCGCGTCTCCTGCGCACAGGAATGAAGATCGATCGCGGCGCACTCATCAAGGGGCTTGCGCTCGACGGGATACAGCGCAGCTGGCAGTCGGCGGGCATCGAGAATGCGCTTGCCGACCTCGGCACCAGCTCGATCCTTGGCATGGGCGTGAATGCGGAGGGCGAACCGTGGCAGATCGGCATCCGCAACCCGCGCGGCGAGGGTCGTTCTGATCTCATCGCCGTCCTGCCGCTCGATCATGAAGTCCTCTCCTCCTCGGGCGATGACGAGCGGTTCTTCCTCTACGAGGGGCGGCGTTATCATCATATCATCGATCCGCGCACGGGTTATCCCGCCGAGACGGGGCTTGCCTCTGTGATGGTGATCCTGCCGATGGAGACGGATGATCCTGTGTGGCGGGGGCATATGGGGCTGCTCTCGGATATGCTCTCGACGGCGGTCTTTGTGCTCGGTGCGGAGGAGGGGCAAAAGCTCCTTGCGGATTTCCCCGATGCGCGTCTTGTTCTCGTCGGCACAGACGGGAAGATTATAGAGTGACAGACGAAAAAACTCTGCTGCAGTTCATTCTGCGGCAGAGTTTTTGTATGCATATAGATCAGCCGATCTGGATGACGTGGCTGACTTTGAATCCCTTTGACCAGAGGCGATCCTTGACCGTATCCACGTCGTCGATGTCGGCGCGAATGATGATCTGATAGGTGCCGCTTGGCTGCGGGAGCGTGACCATGCTGTCGATGTTGATGTCGAGATCGGCGAGGACGGTCGAGATGTCGCGCAGGACGCCCTTGCGGTCGGCGACATCGATCGTGAGGCGCGTCTTGCCGCTGTCGAGACCCATGACGGCGATAAAGGCGCGGAAGATGTCCGTCGAGGAGATGATGCCGACGAGCTTGCCGACCTCGGAGAGGACGGGGACGCCGCCGATTTTCTCGCGCGCCATGATGAGCGCGGCCTCCTCGATGGTCATCGTGTCCGTGACGGTGATGACGTTTTTCTGCATGACATCGGCAACCTTGATCTTCGAGAGCAGGGTGCGCACTTCGAAGCGGTCAAGCGTGGTCGCCGCAGAGGGGGAGGCACGCAGGAGATCGCGATTCGTGAAAAAGCCGACGAGCTTGCCGTGCTCCACGACGGGCAGACGGCGAAAATGCCCCTTGTCCATGAGCTTCGATGCTTCATCTATGCCTGCATCGGGGCCGATGGTGACGGGGTTCTTGGTCATATAGTTGGCAACAAACATAAATGCTTCCTCCTTGCCAATGGTAACGCGAGATATATTTCTAAATATTCGCCTTAATAAATGAAATATCCTTTTCGGGAAATGTAAAATCGTTCCGATTGGAGCAGATTTGTCGTTTGATCAAGCGGAAAAGATGCCCAACATGGGTGATTTTACCCGCCTAGATACGCTTTGCGCACATCCTCACTCGCCGCAAGCTCCTTTGCATCGCCCGCGAGGGTGATGCGTCCCGTCTCGAGGACGTAGGCGCGGTTTGCGATGGAGAGCGCCATGTTTGCATTCTGCTCAACGAGGAGGACGGTTGTGCCCGTCTTGTTGATGTCGACGATGATCGAGAAGATCTCCTTGATGAGGAGCGGTGCAAGCCCCATCGACGGCTCGTCGAGGAGCAGGAGGCGCGGACGGCTCATGAGTGCGCGTCCCATGGCGAGCATCTGCTGCTCGCCGCCCGAGAGCGTGCCCGCCTGCTGGGCGATGCGTTCCTTCAGGCGTGGGAAGCGTGTAAAGACCGTCTCCATGTCGGCGGCAATGCCATCCTTGTCGCTGCGTGTGAACGCGCCGAGCTCAAGGTTCTCGAGCACGGTCATCTCGGCAAAGATGCGCCGTCCCTCGGGTACCTGCGAGAGCCCCATGCGCACGATCTCATGTGCGCCCGTGCCTGCGATGCTCTTCCCCTCGAATTCGACAGCGCCGCTGCGCGGGGCGATCAGCCCGGAGATTGTGCGCAGCGTCGTGGACTTGCCCGCGCCGTTCGCGCCGATGAGGGTGACGATCTCACCCGCATGAACCTCAAGCGAGAGCCCTTTGAGCGCGTGGATTGCGCCGTAGTAGACCTCCAGATCCGAGATGCGGAGCATGGGGGCGTTTTTCATAGTCGTTTCGTTTGCCATCTTACTCCTCCGCTCCCAGATATGCACGGATAACCTCGGGGTTCGAGCGAATCTCCTCGGGGGTGCCGTTTGCGATGATCGCACCGTACTCGAGGACGTAGATGCGCTCGCAGATGCCCATGACGAGTGCCATGTCGTGCTCGATGAGGAGGATCGTGATGCCGAAGTCCTTCTTGACCCAGCGGATCATGTCCATGAGTTCGAGTGTCTCCTGCGGGTTCATGCCCGCCGCCGGCTCGTCGAGGAGCAGGAGGCTCGGCTGCGCCGCGAGCGCACGCGCGATCTCCAGCCGCCGCTGTGCGCCGTAGGGCAGATTTTTCGCCTTTTCCTGCGCCACATCTGCGAGGTGGAAGATCTCGAGCAGACGGTATGCTTCCTCCGTGAGATGCTTTTCCTCCGCCCAGTAACGGCCGAGGCGCAGGACGGATTCCGCAAGACCGTAGTTCATATGGCAGTGGTATGCGATCTTGACGTTGTCGAGCACGGAGAGCTCGCCGAATAGGCGGATGTTCTGGAACGTACGCGCAATGCCGCGCTCCGTAATCTGGTTCGGCTTCAGTCCGACGATACTCTTGCCCTTGAACAGGATCTCGCCCGTGGTCGGCTGATAGACCCCTGTAAAGAGGTTGAACGCCGTCGTCTTGCCCGCGCCGTTCGGCCCGATCAGACCGAGCAGTTCGCCTGTCTTGATGTGGACGTTGAAGTCCACAATGGCTTTGAGCCCGCCAAAGACCATCGAGACATCGGTCGCTGTTAAGAGTTCCTTTGCCATTATGCCTCGCCTCCCTTCTTAAAGAAGCGGCGGAGCGGCTGCATCGCCGTGACCTCGACATAGCCGAAGAGCCCCTGCGGGCGGTAGAACATGAGCAGGATGAGCGCGAGCGCGTAGATAATCATGCGCGCGTTCGGGAAGCTCGCGAGTGCCGCCGAGAGGAATGTCACGACGAGTGCGCCCGCGATGGAGCCGGTCATCGAGCCGAGGCCGCCCATGACGACCATGATGAGAATGTTGAACGACTGCATAAACGTGAACGAGGCAGGGCTGAGGATATACATATTATGTCCGAAGAGCACGCCTGCAACACCCGCGAAGAACGCGCCAATGCTAAATGCGAGCACTTTGTAGCGCGTCGTGTTCACGCCCATCGACTCCGCTGCAATCTCGTTCTCACGAATTGCGAGGCACGCGCGGCCGTGGCGCGAGTTTACGAAATTCTTGATGATAAAGAGGGTGACGAGCATGAGGAAGAAGACCCAGGTAAAATCCGTATGGTGAGGGATGCCCTTGAAGCCCGCTGCACCGCCGACATAGGGGACGTTGATGATGACGATGCGGACGATCTCGCCGAGCCCTAGGGTCGCAATAGCGAGGTAGTCGCCGCGCAGGCGCAGCGTCGGCAGACCGATGAGTGCGCCAAGGAGGCCCGCCGTGATACCACCCACAAGAATGGCGACGGGGAATGCCATCTGAAAATTCGTCGTGAGCACGACGCCGACGTATGCGCCGACCGCCATAAATCCGGCGTGTCCGAGCGAGAACTGTCCCGTATACCCGTTGATGAGGTTGAGGCTCGCCGCGAGGATGATGTTGATCCCCGCAAAGATGAGGTTGAGCTGCCAGAACGCACTCAGCACCCCCGCACTCGTCAGCCCCATGATAATGCCGTAGATGACGAGGGCGAAGACGAGCATTTTGAGATCATTTTTCTGCAATAAGTTCATCTGCACACCTCCTTACACCTTTTCCTTGACATTTTTTCCGAAGATGCCTGCGGGCTTAAAGAGCAGAACAAGAATCAGGATGGCGAATGCCGCCGCGTCGCGGAACATCGAGAAGCCGAACCCTGAGATAAACGCCTCGACGATGCCGAGGACGAGCCCGCCGACCACGGCCCCCGGCAGGATGCCGATGCCACCGAACACCGCCGCGACGAATGCCTTGATGCCGGGCATGAGACCCATCAGCGGGTCGATCGAGTTGTAGTAGATGCCGATGAGAACGCCCGCGACCGCCGCGAGTGCCGAGCCGATGGCGAACGTGATCGAGATGATGCGGTTCGCGTTGATGCCCATGAGCTGCGCCGCCTCCGTGTCATACGACGCGGCGCGCATCGCCTTGCCGATTTTGGTCGAGCGCACGATGTAGGTGAGGATGAGCATAAGCACGAAGGTCACGCCCATGATGAGGAGCTGCTGCCCGCTGATGATAAGCCCTGCTACGTCAAAGGATACGTCGCTGATCGTTGCGGGGAAGGTGCGCGGCGTGGGGGAGACGACCGCCATCATGACGTACTCGAGCAGGAACGACACGCCGATTGCCGTGATGAGCACGGAGATGCGCGGCGCATGGCGCAGCGGACGGTAGGCGAACCGCTCGACGAGGACGCCGAGCAGGGATGTGACCGCCATCGCGATGAGGATCGCAGGAACGACGGGGATGCCGAGTGTGATGGCGTAGAAGCCAAGGTACGCGCCGACCATGTAGATGTCGCCGTGCGCAAAGTTGATGAGCTTGATGATGCCGTAGATCATCGTATAGCCAAGCGCAATCAGCGCGTAGATGCTGCCAAGTGAGATGCCGTTGATCAGCTGTTGGAGTATCTGGTGCATAAACTCCATAGAAGAACCACCTCCATGTGATAAAAAAGAGCCGCAGATCTGCGGCTCTTTGTGCACTCTTAGCCGAATGGATTACATACTCGGCATAATCTTTGCGACGACAACGCGGTCGCCGTCCTTGTTCTCGAGAATGACCGCCTGCTTGATCGGGTTGTGCTGCGCATCCATCGTGATCGTACCCGTGCCGACGACGAGATCCTTCGTCTCCTCGATCGCCTTGCGGAGTGCCTCGGGATCATCCGAACCCGCACGCTTCAGCGCATCCACGAGCAGCTTGCCCGCGTCATAGCCGAGTGCCGCGAAGACGTTCGGTGCGTGGTTGTATTCCTTCTGGAACGCTTCGATAAAGGGGCGAACCGATTCGTCTTTATCGGAGTAGTGCGTGCTGAAGTACGTGTTGTTCAGTGCCGCTGCACCCGCAAGCTCGGTGACCTTCGGATCGTCCCAGCCGTCCGTGCCGATGATGGGCGCGGTGATGCCGATCTCGCGTGCCTGCTTGACGATCTTGCCGACCTCTTCATAGTAGGCGGGAACGAAGATGACATCCGCATTTGCCGCACGCAGACGCGTGAGCGTTGCCTTGAAGTCCTGATCCTTTGCAAGGAAGCCCTCGGTCATAAGTACCTGACCGCCGCCCGCCGTAAAGACCTTCTCGAACACGGCAGCGAGGCTCTTGGAGTAGTCCGTCGAGTTGTCGATGTAGATGACCGCCGTTTTTGCCTTGAGCGTATCCAGTGCGAACTTCGCCATGACATCGCCCTGCTGCGGGTCGATGAAGCAGCTGCGGAAGATCCACGGCTTTACCTTGCCGTTCTCCACGGTGACATCAACTGCCGTTGCGTCCGGTGCAATGACGGGGATCTTGTTGTCCGTCGCCACCTGCGACTCTGCGATGACGTTGCCTGTCGTCGCGGGACCGACGATAGCGCGGACGTGATCGTCGGAGATCAGCTTCGTCGCCGCATTGATCGACTCCGCCGCCTCAGACTTGTTGTCTGCCTCGACGAGGACGATCTTCTTGCCATTGATGCCGCCCGCATCGTTTGCTTCCTTGATCGCGAGCTTCAGACCCTCCAGCGTCGACGTACCGTAGTTCGCCGTGTTGCCCGTCATCTCGAAGTTTGCGCCGATGCGGATCTCGTCCGACTTCGCCGCATCGCCGCCGCAGCCTGTGAGCGCGGAGCCGAGGAGCGCCGTGCCAACGAGTGCGGCCGCAAGACGCAGTGCTTTTCCTCCAAATATCATAGATGATACCCCCTTCATCAGTTCTCCATAATTAAGTATGTAAGAAAAAGATAGCCTCCATTATAGGGGAGAGACGGATTTTCGTCAAGGTATACAATTTGAGACTTCCATATGATGCCCCTCACGAACGCCTCGTTGCGCAATCGATCGCATGCTTGTATGCTTAAATACCGGCGGACTTCTTAAACGCGCTTCGCTTGAACGAAAGAAATCCGCCGGGGCATACCGCACGCTTTTCTCGCTTGCTCCACTAGGGTTCGTATCGGGGCATCACACTCCATCTGCAGACTGTATAGAGATGTTTGCGTTGGACATCACACAACGACTTGCTGATTGACATAGGCGTTTCTACATTGCTATAATAACGGAACTTGCAGAGGGAGGACATGATGAACGAAAAGAAATTTCCGCTCAGCGCGGAGGAGACACACGCGCTGATCGAGCGATATCCGACCCCATTTCACATCTACGACGAGGCGAAGATCCGCGCGAACTTCCGCCGCCTGCGCGATGCCTTCGCATGGGCACCGCACTTCCGCGAGCACTTTGCCGTGAAGGCACTGCCGAATCCGCGCATTGTGCAGCTTCTCCACGAGGAGGGAGCGGGCACGGACTGCAGCAGCATCGCCGAGCTTCTCATCTCAGAGGCGGCGGGGGTCACGGGCGAGGAGATCATGCTCACCTCGAACGACACACCCTACGACGAGTTCCAAAAGGCAATCGAGCTCGATGCCGTCATCAACCTCGATGACATCACCCACCTCGACTATATGGCGAAGCATGCGGGGCTGCCCAAGGTGCTGTCGTTTCGCTACAATCCCGGCGACCTCATCGAGGGCAACGATATCATCGGCAAGCCGATGGAGGCGAAATACGGGCTGACGCGTCCGCAGCTCTTCGAGGCCTACGCGCGTGCGCGTGAAATGGGTGTGAAGCGGTTTGGACTGCACACGATGGTGATCTCGTCCGAGCTGCGCACCGAGGCGTTCCTCCTCACCGCGCGCATCATGTTCGAGCTCGCAGCCGAGCTCAAGGCACAGCTCAATATCACGCCCGAGTTTATCAACCTCGGCGGCGGCTTCGGCATTCCGTACCGTCCCGAGGAGAATCCCGTTGACTACGATGCCGTCGGTGCGGGCGTGCAGCGCCTCTATAACGAAATCATGCGCCCCGCAGGACTGGATGATGTCGGCATCCGTACCGAAAGCGGGCGTGCTATCACGGGCGACGCGGGTTGGCTCGTCTCCACCGTCCTTCACAAGAAGGACACGTACAAGCATTACGTTGGACTCGACTCCTGCATGGCGAACCTCATGCGTCCCGCGCTCTACGGCGCATACCATCATATCACCGTCCTCGGCAAGGAGCACGCGCCCACCGACCACGTCTATGATGTCACAGGATCGCTCTGCGAGAACAATGACAAATTTGCCATCGACCGTACTCTGCCCGAGATTGCAGTCGGCGACATCGTCATCATCCACGACACGGGCGCGCACGGCAGCGCAATGGGATTCAACTACAACGGCAAACTTCACTGCGCCGAACTTCTCCGCCGCACAGACGGCAGTATTGAGCTCATCCGCCGCGCACAGACGATTGATGATTACTTTGCAACATTGAAATACGATGGATCGCTGATGCAATAGAAAAAGAGGATTGCGCCGCTGCAATCCTCTTTTTCGTGGGCATTATGAATTGAGTTTTCGGTTTGGATAGATGCTGAGCCCCTTGAGCATCGCTCCAACGGCGAGCCCCTTCGTCGTGACCTGATAGACCCATGTGTCCTTTGCGACGATGTCCGCGCCCTCAATCGCACCGCCTGAATAGCCGTCCGTTGCGGAGGCTTCCGCTGCGCCCCCGACTTTGAACTTGCCTGAGATAAAGGAATCCCATGCGTGTTTTGTGCCAAAGACAAAGATGAGATCGTATTCCTTCACGCCCAGCCCGATGCCGACCTGATACGCCTCCATCTTCATGTAGAGCTGTTCACCGGTGCGGTTGTTTTTGGCAAGACCGCGTCCGTGTGCACCGCCGAGCAGTCCCAGCTGCGAGCCTGTAGCACTGATTGTTGCGTACCCATAGGCATTGTTGATGACATCGCGCGCATTGGGAGAGAGCTCATAGAGGTTCGTGAGCGCCTGCGTGTGGAGCCCTTGGATTTCGGTGCGCTGCTGATTTGCACTTTTGGCGAGTGCCGTGACCGAAAATGCGAGGAGCAGTGTGAGTGTGAGGACGATAAGCCGTATTGGGAATTTCATGGTGACCTCCTTGCCGTATGGTAATAGAAATGAACGATAGAAAACCCTGATAAAATGAAGGCGTCAAATTGGCGCGACTGAATTCATCAGTGCTTCCTATATTTTATTCTACGGTCTTTTGCTGTCACTGGCAAGAAAAAGATAGATTGGAATGTGGAAACACCTGCATAAGAAAAGAGTATTGCATGAAGCAATACTCTTTTGTGTGTTCTTGTGAATATCAGCTCAGCACCATGCTCAGCAGAGCGATCTCCACAATCGCCGCAAGGCCGAGCACGAGCGTACCCATCGTCTGGACGCGGTAGCCCTGATCGGGGGTCAGTCCGCTGAACTCGGAGACGACCCAGAAGTACGAGTCGTTTGCGTGCGAGACGGTCATTGCGCCCGCGCCGATCGCCATACAGACGAGTGTTGCCTGAATCGGCGTATCAAAGCCGAGGACGGTGAGCAGGGGGGCGATAATGCCCGCCGTGGTAATCATTGCGACCGTGGACGAGCCCTGTGCTGTCTTGAGCACCGCAGCGAGCAGGAACGGGAAGAAAATGCCCATGCCGCCGAACACGTCCGCGTGCGCCGAGATGTACTTGACCATATCCGAGACTGCAATCACCTTGCCAAGCACGCCGCCCGCCGCCGTGATAAAGAGGATCGGGCCGACCGTCATGAGGCTGTTGTTGCAGATCGCATAGAACTCCTCCGAGCGTCCCACGGAGAAGAGCTGCAGCGTTGCGAGCGCCATGCCGACAGCGAGTGCGATGATCGGCGTGCCGAGGAAGCGGATGAGCTCGGGGACAAATCCCGTCAGTCCCAGCATTGCGACCACGGAGGACAGCGCCATCAGCGAGATTGGAACCATGATCGGAGCGAGTGTGCTGAACGCCGAGGGCAGCTTGCCATAGGAGGCAATGAGATCGTTGTAGACCTTTGCAACCTCCTCGGGATTGACCTCGTCCTTGGACTGCACGCGCGAGCCGATCCAGCGTGCGAAGAAATAGCCTGCAATCAGCGGGAAAATGGAGCAGAGAAGACCCAGCCCGATGACCTGCAGCAGGTAGTCGCCAATGCCGAGCGTGCTCGCCGCCGCGATCGGCCCCGGTGTCGGCGGGATGAAGACATGCGAGATGAAGAGACCGGAGCTCAGGGCAAAGGTCATCGAGACTGCAGAGACCGCCGTGCGGCGCACAAGCGCCTTGCGGATCGGGTCGAGAATGACGAAGCCCGAGTCGCAGAAGACGGGGATCGACACCACCCAGCCCATGAGCTGAACGGCGATGACGGGGTTGTCCTTGCCGACGAGGCGGATCATCATGTCCGCGAGTTTCAGCGCGCCGCCTGTCTTTTCGAGCACCATGCCGATCATCGCACCGAGGATGATAACGATACCGATGCTTGTAAATGTCCCCGAGAACCCTTGCCCGACAACAGTTGCAAGACCGTGCTGCACCGTGCCGTCCGCGAGCCTATGATCCACGAGGGGGATGCCCGCGACGAGTCCGAGTGCGAGCGAGACCAACATGATCGAGATGAACGGATGAATGCGCAGCTTTGAGATCATGACGATCATAATGACAATCGCGACCCAAAAGGCGAGGATAAGCGGTAATCCGGTCATATCAAAACCTCCTTGCATTGGGGCACAATGATTCGCTGTGCCCATTCAAATGAAACGTCCCTGCACTGCTATTTTAATCCCATTCAAAAATTTTGGCAAGCAGAAACATAAAAAAACGGACACAGTAAATGCGTCCGCTCATATGAATTTATGCCGTAATCCCGAGGATCTTGTCCAGTTTTTCGCGGTCGTAACTGACGGCGAAGTCCTTTCCGTCCGCCGTCGTGACGGGGACGATCGTGTCGCCTGAGAGACGGCGGCACTCCTCACGCGCCGTCTCGTCATGCTCAATGTTGTATTCCTCGTACGGAATGCCGCGATATTTGAGGTATTTTTTTACCTTGACGCACCACGGGCAGACCGTGATGGAGTAGACCTTTACCATGGGGCTCCCTCCTTAGGCGCCGATCAGCTTGTCGATCGCGGGCTGATCGAAACCGCGCACATATTCACCGCTGTCCGCGAGGATGACGGGGCATGCGCCCTCGCCCGTGAGCTTCACGAGATCGTCGTAGGCGCCGGGCTCCTTTTCGATGTCGCGCACCGTGTAGGCGACGCCCTTCTTGTCGAGATACTTCTTTGCCTTCGTGCACCACGGGCACGCGTCGAACGAAAAAACCTGAATCATGGGATTTCCTCCTTGTTGTATGTGTAAAATGAATCGCTCTTGTTGGGCGCGGAACTTCAAGCCTCCCCCGTCGGAACGGGGGAGGGGGATCGCGAAGCGGTGGAAGGGGCGCCTGTTCTTACTTTTTAAGCCCTGCAAGATACTTCTCCGCGTGGAGCGCGGCAGTCGTACCGTCGGCGGCAGCGGTCGTCAGCTGATGGATTTCCTTCACGCGGATGTCGCCCGCGACGAAGACCCCCGGGATCTCCGTTCGGCAGTTCTCATCCGCCGCGATGTAGCCCGTCTCCGTCAGCGCGAGCTGCCCGACGAAGAGATCCGTATTCGGCAGCACGCCGATGTTGACGAAGATGCTGTCCACGGGCAGCGTCTCCGTTGTACCCGTATCCTTGTGCAGGAGGTCAACCGACGTGAGCCGATCCTCGCCGTTCAGATGCGTGATCTCTGTCTCGAGCATCACCGTCACCTTCGGATTCGCATAGAGCGCATCCTGCGAGGACTTGTCCGCACGCAGCTGCGAGCGGTGGATGAGGTAGAGATGCTTTGCATACTTCGTGAGGAAGTTCGCCGCATCGACCGCCGCATTGCCGCCGCCCATCACAGAGATCACCTTGTCCTGATACGTGTGTCCGTCGCAGAGCTCACAGTAGTGCACGCCGCGATTGAAATAATGCGGCTCCTGCGGGAGCGGGAGCTTCCTGCGGTTCATACCCGAGGCGATGATGATAACGGGCGTCTCATAGATATACGTCTCCGTCTCCACGATCTTCGGCGTGCTCTTCAGATCGACGCGCTCGATGCGGTCGAACTCGTCGATCTCCGCACCGAAATTTGTCGCCTGCTTCTCGAGCGTGCCGATCAGCTCCATCCCGCTCACGCGCTCGAAGCCCGGATAGTTCTCAATGTCCGCCGCTGTCGCGATCTGCCCGCCGACGAGCGAGTTCTCGAGCACGAGTGTGCGCAGGTTCATGCGCCCCGCGTAGAGAGCTGCAGTCAGCCCTGCCATGCCCGCGCCGATGATGACGACATCCTTTTGAATACGTTCCTTTGCCATGGACTCATCTCCTTACATCTATCTGAACTTTTTGGAGCTATATTGACCTTTTGATTTATTATAACACAGATGTCAATACTTGGATACCACCTACAAAAGAAAAACTATTCTTTGTTACCTGCGCCGAGACAGAATAGCGTGCACAAAAATAGCCCACACTCCACTGTGGACTATCTTTGCTGTGTATTATATTTTAGGAGAGCTTTGGAAACATCCGGGGACGTTCCCTAACGAAAGCCTGTATAGAATATAGCACACATGAGAAAGAAAATCAATAGGTCTATGAGAAAAATTTTCAGCGGAAATTACGATATCTCAGTAATCGCATCCATCTGCGTATATGGCTTGATGTCGATCACACTGCTGCCCTCGAGTGCGTCGAGTCCCTTCACGCGGAGGACGCTGCCGTTGCACTCGATCAGCTCGACGATGCAGAGGGAGAGGGGATTCGGACGGCCGGGGGAGCGGCTGGCGAATACGCCGTGAATCTCCCTTGCGGCGGGCGGGATGGTCTTTAGGATGTCGCGCTTCGCGAGATGCGCCCAGTAGAGGACGATGAGGTGCTTATTCTGTTCGATCTTTAGGAGTCCGTCCGCAAAGTCGTGGTGAATCTCGATCTCGGAGACCTCCTCGCTCATGCGCCCCTGACGCGGGATATCCGTGAGGTTCTTGTATGCGTTTCGGACGATGCCGATTTCCTTCAGCTGCATGATGTTCCTTTCTAGCAGAGCGCTTTCACAGTCTCTCCCTCGGGTGTCTCTGCGAGGAGGATCATGAGGCGGGCGTAGAGTGCCTCAATGGGGAGTGTGCCGCCCGAGAGTGCGCCGAGCTCTGCTGCGCGGACGCCTACCTCATAGTGCGTGATGTCGGCGCCGCCCTCGATGCACTGGGTCGTGAGGACGATGGTGCAGGCGCGCGTCTTTGCGCGGTCAAGCGAGGGGAGGAAGCTCTCCTCCGCATCGTCGCCCGGGACACTGCCGAGCCCGTAGCCCTCGAGGATGATGCCGCGATAGCCCGACGCGATGTGGGCATCAATCGTGATGGGCTTCATGCCGGGATAGAGGCGTATGACGGCAACGCGTGTGTCGAGTGCGTCATGCAGACGAAAGGGGGCTGTTGGTGCGACAGGGGCGGTGAGGTCGATCTCCGTGAGCCCAATGCTGCGAAAGGCATCGTCCGCCAGCGAATGTATCTTCTTCGCCGTATTGCCGTGGATGAGCCGTCCGCCGAATGCGAGGCAGACCCCTGCGAAGCCGCTGCACGCCGCCTCGTATGCGAGGCGCAGATTCCCCTCTGCATCCGAGCCGTCCCTGCCGAGCGGACGTTGCGAACCTGTGAGGACAACGGGACGATCGATATGCTCAAGCATATAGTAGAGTGCGGCGGCGGTGTACGCCATGGTATCCGTGCCGTGGGTGATGATAAAGCCGTCATAGTCCGTGTGGCAGACTGCAACTTTGCGCGCGATCATCTGCCAGTGGGAGGGGGTGATGTTTGTGGAATCGAGCGAGAGGAGGTCGACGACCTCGATTGTGCTGCCTGTCGTGCCGATTGCCGCACGCATATCTTCGGCGGTGAAAGCAGGGCGCAGTCCGTACTCTGTTTCGCGTGCGGCGATTGTGCCGCCCGTGGCGAGGAGGAGGATTTTTTTCATGAGGGCGTACCTTTCTTTTCGCGTCTGCGTGCTGCGAAATCGATCCAGATGTGATGCAGGGTCATGAAGGGACGGTGCAGGAGCATCCGAGGCCCGCTGTAGCGCATGACCTCGCGGATGCGCGCGCGCATATCCATGCTGTAGCAGTGCACGGGGCAGACGGAGCAGAACGATTTCACATCCATGCGCGGGCAGCGGATGATGCGTGTGCGCGCGTATTCGAGGAGTTGGCGGCAGTCGGGGCAGAGCGCGGGGATTCCCTCGGCGGGGTATTCCTGTACACGATGTGCATGGCTGTGCCCGCGGCAGTAGAGGGCGATCATCTCCGTCATGACCTCCGCCTCCATTGTGCGTTTTCGTTCGGTATCCATGTGCATGCTCCTTTTAGAAAATTATACTATGTAGGAATTTCGCTCTGCAAGAGGAGGCGGGATATTTCCATAAAAATGCCGCCCGTACGCAAACAGGCGGCATTCGCGGGCATTCGTTACAGAATCTCGAGGGTATCGTCGACCATGATGCGCGGGAAGCCTGTGCCGATGAGGTGGATCTCGCCGGGCTGCGCCTCCGTGCCCGAGTCCTCGCTCTCGAAATGCAGGGTGACGTGTCCGTGCGCGCGCAGATTCGCATTTGCGTCCGAGCCGACGCGTGCAACCTTGTAGCTGCGCTCGGCGATGACGACGGTATCGCCCTCCCTGACATCCTCGGTCAAGCTGCCCTTCGTGTGCGAGATGACCATGTTCTCGTAGGAGTAGGGAACGTCCTTGTCAAAGATGATGAGGTTGCCGCGCGTCTGGAGCAGCTGGAGTGCAAAATCTCCGATGGCGGTGAATGTGACGCGGTACTTCATAAAATCCTCCCCTTTACAAATTTAATCCTGCGCTTATTTTACTCCTTTATGGGAAAGATGGCAAGGGGTTATGAAAGTTTCGCGTGCGCCTTCGCCTCCTGTGCGCGGCGGAATTTTTCGAGGAGGTCAAGTTTGTGCTCCATCTTGTCTACAAATGTGCGTGCGGCGGCACGATCCTCCTCGTTCGGATGGTCTGCGGCGCGTACCCAACGCTCCTGCGCCTCGGGGCTGTTGTGCGTGTCGTCGGGCTCGGACTTCTTGCGGCGGGCGATGAGCGCGGGCGAAAGCTTCCCCTGTGCGGAGAAGGTGCCGAGGATTTCGCAGTTTGCGCCGAGGAGGTAGGCGGCACGTGCAAAGGAGGTGACGGCATGCTCGGAGCCGACATCCGCTCCGTGGGTCTGGAAGAGGACGGTGCGTGCGCCTTCGACCTTCGGCAGGTATGCCTTCATGAGGTCGTCAGGGCCGCCGCGCCGCAGCCAGTAGCCGAGCGCGATGACATCGTAGTCGGAGAGATCGGTCGGCGCATCCTGCACGCGGAAGAGGTCGCCGCCCGATGCGCCCGCGATTTCCTCGGCGATTGCCTTTGTGTTGCCTGTGGTGGATGAATAGATGACAGCCCATTTCCTCATATTGTGAATACTCCTTTACTTTTTCATCTCGTTTGTTACAATACATTACATCATATTTTCGGATGGTATGCAAGGATGTTGGTCACAGGAGGATATCTGTTATGAATACGAACATACGGCACGCAACGGCACTGCTATCGACGGGACACGCGATGGTGGATTTCTATGCGAATTTCCTGCCGATCCTCCTGCCGCTGCTCATGATCAAGTTCGGTCTGTCGCTGACGATGTGCGGCGTGCTCGTCATGGTCGCGTCGGTGACGACGAACATGCTGCAGCCCTTCTTCGGCTATCTCATGGACAAGCGGAACTTCAGCCCCGTGCTCCCGTACATCGTGCCTGCCGCCGCTGTTCCGATCTGTATGGTCGGATTTGCGGGGCATGAGACACTGCTCTTCGTGCTTGTCGCGGTGACGGGGACGGCGGTCGCGGCGTATCATCCGCTCTCGTCGATGCTTGTCGGACGGACGGCGGCACGGGGGCGCGGCAACGGTATGATGAGCTATTTCATTGCGGGTGGAAATGCGGGCATGGCATTTGTGCCGCTCGTCCTCGTGGCATTTCTCGAAAAACTGTCGCTGAATGCGCTGCCGCTTCTCATCCTGCCCGCCGTACTCATGGGCATCCTCCTTGCACGCTCGGGTCTGTGCGCAGTCTCGTCCCTGCCGGAACGGCGGGCGGCGGTGCGCCCGAAGCTCGCACGCGTTCTCTTTGCGCGTACGACGATCACGCTGAACTTGGCGATGGGCCTCCGCTGCTGGACGCACGGTGCATTCGGAACGTTCCTGCCGCTGCTGCTCGTTGGAAATGGGGAGGATACGAGCGCGGCGGGACTCTTCCTCACGATCTTTATGCTTGGCGGCATGACGGGCGGTCTTGTCGGCGGCAATCTCGCGGATCGGTTTACGGGGCGCGGAATTATTGTGACCTTCCTTGTGCTCGGCATTTTGCCGTGTGCGTACTATTTCACCCATGTCAGCACAGATGTCCTCGGCGGCATCATCCTCTTTGCCGCAGGATTTTCCCTGATGGCACCGCAGCCGAGCTCCATCATTTGGGCACAGGAGGCACTGCCCGAGAACGCGGCGATGGCGTCGGGCATGATGCTCGGTATGTCGTTCGGTCTTGGCAGTCTCGGCGTGGCGGCGACGGCAGCACTCGGCGATCACATCGGGCTTGCGCCTGCCCTCCTTGTCTCCGTCATTGCGCTCCCGCTTGCGGCGCTGCTCGCGTATATCACGCCGGAGCCGCGTTCGTAGCGCACCTTTTTTCGATTCCCATGATCCTCTTCCCCTGCTTCGGCAGGGGAATTTTTGATATATACATAAATTATATTTCACATGAAAAATATTGATAGCATTTATTTCCTTCGTTCTATTGAAAAGTGAACTCGATTCAAGTATTATGAAAGCATCATATGGGAATCTATTTTCACCTGTAGAATAGGAGGCAGAATATGCTGCAGAGCAAGAGCTGGGACGGTTTTGAAGGGGGCGTCTGGCAGGAGGAGGTCAACGTCCGCGACTTCATTCAGCGCAACTATACGCCGTACGACGGCGACGAGTCCTTCCTTGCGCCGCCGACGGACGCGACGAACCGTCTGTGGGCACGCGTGCAGGAACTTCAGAAGGAGGAGCGCGCGAAGGGCGGCGTGCTCGACATGGAGACGGAGGTCGTCTCAGGGCTGACGGCATATGGCCCGGGCTACATCGACCCCGCACACAAAGACCTCGAAAAGGTGGTCGGTCTCCAGACGGACAAGCCGCTGAAGCAGGCGTTCATGCCGTACGGCGGTATCCGCATGGCGGAGGAGGCACTCGAGAACTACGGCTACAAGGTCAGCCCGAAGCTCCACGAGATCTTTACGAAGTATCACAAGACGCACAACGCGGCGGTCTTTGATGCGTACACGGACGAGATCCGCGCGGCACGCCGCAGCCATATCATCACGGGGCTGCCCGACACATACGGGCGTGGGCGCATCGTGGGCGATTACCGCCGCGTCGCACTCTACGGCATCGATCATCTCATTGCGTTTAAGCAGGGCGATCTGCTGAACTACGGCGACGGCATCATGAGTAACGATGTCATTCAGCAGCGCGAGGAGGTTGCGGAGCAGATCCGTGCCCTCAAGGGTATGAAGGAGATGGCGGCACTCTACGGCTTTGACATTTCGCAGCCGGCTCAGAATGCACGCGAGGCAGTGCAGTGGCTCTATTTCGGCTATCTCGCAGCGATCAAGACGCAGAACGGCGCGGCGATGAGCGTCGGGCGCATCTCGACCTTCCTCGACATCTACATCCAGCGCGACCTCGCACGCGGCATCCTCTCCGAGGAGGAGGCGCAGGAACTGATTGACCACATCGTGCTGAAGTTCCGCATGGTGAAGTTCGCGCGCATTACGTCCTACAACGAGCTGTTCTCGGGTGACCCGATCTGGGCGACGCTGGAGATGGCGGGCATCGGCATGGACGGCCGCCACATGGTCACAAAGAATGACTTCCGTTTCCTCCATACGCTTGAGAACATGGGACCCTCTCCCGAGCCGAACCTCACCGTGCTTTATTCTTCGAAGCTGCCGGAGAAGTTTAAGGACTACGCGGCGCGCATTTCTATCCGTACAAGCTCGATCCAGTACGAGAACGACGATGTAATGAAGCCCGAGTGGGGGGACGACTACTCGATCTGCTGCTGCGTTTCCGCGACGCAGACGGGGAAGGAGATGCAGTTCTTCGGTGCGCGTGCAAACCTCGCGAAGTGTCTCCTCTACGCGATCAACGGCGGCATGGACGAAAAGAGCGGCGTGCAGGTCGGCCCTGCCTACCGCCCGATCCGCACGGAGTACCTCGAGTACGACAACGTCATCGTGAAGTATGAGCGCATGATGGATTGGCTCGCGCACGTCTACGTGAACGCGCTGAACATCATCCAGTACATGCACGACAAGTACTACTACGAGGCGGCGGAGATGGCTCTCATCGACACGGATGTGCGCCGCACCTTCGCGACAGGCATCGCGGGCTTCTCGCACGTCGTAGACTCGCTGTGTGCGATCAAGTATGCGAAGGTGAAGCCGATCTACAACGACCGCATCGTCGTGGACTACGAGGTCGAGGGCGACTTCCCGCGCTACGGCAACGACGACGACCGTGCGGATGAGATTGCGAAATGGGTGCTCAAAACCTTCCTCTCGAAGATTAAGGCGCGCCACACCTACCGCAACTCCGAGCCGACGACATCGATTCTCACGATCACGTCGAATGTTGTCTATGGCAAGTACACAGGGGCGATGCCGGACGGGCGACCCGCATGGACACCGCTTGCGCCGGGTGCAAATCCGAGCTATGGCGCGGAGTGCTGTGGTCTGCTCGCCTCGCTCAACTCCGTTGCAAAGTTGCCGTACCACTGGGCACTCGACGGCATCTCGAACACGCAGAGCATGACACCCGCCTCGCTCGGTCACAATGAGGATGAGCGCGTACAGAATCTCGTGAGTGCGATGGACGGCTATTTCGATCAGGGGGCGCACCATCTGAACGTGAACGTATTCGGGCGCGAGACGCTGGAGCACATCATGGAGCATCCGGAGGATCCCGCCTATGCGAACTTCACCATCCGCGTCTCGGGCTACGCGGTCAAGTTCATCAGCCTGACGCGTGAGCAGCAGGAGGATGTGATCGCGCGCACCTTCCATGAGCATATGTAAAGGCAGAATCAGCGCGACAGAGAGCTTCGGCTCGGTCGACGGCCCCGGCATCCGCTTCATCGTCTTTGTGCAGGGCTGCCGCTATCGCTGTCAGTACTGCCACAACCCCGAGACATGGGAGCGGGAGGGCGGCTATGAGGCGACGGCGGAGGAGATCTTTCGGCAGGCGTGGCGGTATCGCCCATACTGGAAGCAGAAGGGCGGCATCACGGTCAGCGGCGGTGAGCCGTTGCTTCAACTCGCATTTGTGACGGAGCTGTTCCGTCTCGCGAAGGCAAAGGGCGTGAACACCGTCATCGACACGGCGGGCGAGCCGTTCACACGGAACGAACCGTTTTTTAGCGCGTTCGAGAAACTGCTGCCACTCGTGGATTTGTTCCTGCTCGATCTGAAGCACATCGATGATGAAGTGCACAGGGCACTCACGGGTGTATCGAATGAGAGTGCGCTTGCACTGGCTCAGTTCCTTTCGGAGCGCGGCAAACGGATGTGGATTCGCCATGTGCTCGTGCCGGGATGGACGACGGGGGCGGATGCTCTTCGCCGTCTCTCGGACTTTATCGCAGGGCTAAAAACGGTTGACCGCGTGGAGGTGCTGCCCTATCATGCGATGGCACTCCACAAGTATGAGGAACTGCGCCTGCCGTATCGGCTCGGGGACACACCCGCACCGACGGCGGAGGAGATTGCCCGCGCGGAGGAGATCCTGCGCGTGGGGGAGTATACGGGATATTTGAAGAAATAAAATAAGGGCTGCTGTACGAAAACAAATCGTACAGCAGCCCTTTTGTCGTTAGGATGGCGGCTTGCCGTTCAAAGCGCCCCTTCCACCGCTTACGCGGTCCCCCTCCCCCGTGTCGCACAGGGGAGGCCTTTAGATAACGGCATATTAGCTTCCCCCGCCAGAGCGGGGGAAGTGGCGAACGTAGTGAGCCGATAGGGGCACCTCAAGGTTCTGTTCCAAATAAGAGAACCCCCGCAAGTACCAGTTGCGGGGGCTTTTGTGTAATACCGTGACTATGGATTACACCATCTCATTCGCTCTGCCCATACTATAGCATCTTACTTGTTTCCTTGCAAGGCTATTTTCTGCACAGCCGAATCACAATATCCTCCAACAATTCATCGCCCGCCTGTCCCGTTTTGAGCAGATAGTCGGCATCGGCGAGGGAGAGGACGGCGCGCTCGAGCGTTGTCTCGGAGAATGCCTTCGCGTGTCCCCCGAGTTTTTCGGCGATGAAGGGGTGCAGTCCCATGACCTTGCCGAGCCCCTTCGGCGGTGTGCCGTTCATCAGCAGGCGCTTTGCCTGCCAGAGCTGGCGGACATGGCGCACGAGGAGGGAGAGCAGGACGGTGAAGTGTACGCCGTCCGCACGGCAGCGTGCGAGGAGCTCGAGTGCCTGCCTGACATCGCGTGCACTCACGGCATCCATCAGCGCGAATACGGACACCTCGGGCATCTCCGAGAACGCCGCACGCAGATCGTCCGCTGTGAACTGGGGATTGTCTGTGTAGAGCGTCAGCTTTTCCAGCTGGCGGTCGAGGAACTCAAGCGAAATCGTCGGCATGATGCCGACCACACGCAGGAAAAATGTGCGTGCCTCCCTGTGCATGGAGCGGTTCATCTCGCGCAGCCGCCCGTTCAGCCAGTTTTCCACCGTCCACGGGCGGACGGGTTCGCTCTCCAGCACGCGTCCGTATTTTTCGACCGTCTGGTAGAGCTTGCGCCGCTTGTCAGGCTTCGTGCCAAGCGTAAAGATGACATAGGTGGTCGGGAGGAGGTCGGCGAGGCGGGCAATCAGCGCATCCGCCGCCGTATCCTTTGACGAAGGGGCATCCTCGTCCCCGTCCTTTTTTTTCGTTGCACGGAAGATGGCGGCATCGCGTACGAGGACGACAATCTTGTCCGTGAAGAACGGTGCCGTTTCGAGCGACTCCATCAGCGCGTCGAGGGGCGGCATCTCCTCGTAGCGGATGAGTGCATCCGCACGTTCCTCTGCCACAGGCAGAAGGCGGCGCAGGATCGCCTCCTCGGCGCGCCGCACATAGTAGCTCTCCTCGCCCGCAAGCAGGAAGACGTGCGGCGGCTCACCTTTTGCGAGCGATGCCATGAACTCTGCGTAGTTCATCGGCGGTAGCGTGCCATCTCTGCACCCACGGTGGTCGACTCCGTGTGACCCGAGTAGAGGATGGTCTCGGGCGGTAGGGTAAAGACCTCGCGTGCGATGCTGTCCCAGAGTATCTGCTCATCGCCGCCCGGGAAGTCCGTGCGGCCGATGCTCGCCAGGAAGATTGTATCGCCGACAAATGCCGCCTTGTCATGTGCGCTGTAGAAAATGCAGGAATCCGTCGTATGTCCCGGTGTATAGCGCACCTCCAGAGCAAAGTTGGGATTTGCCGCGAGCGTGATGATCTCGCGGTCGGCAAAGGTCGTCACGTCCGAGAGCGTTACACTGCCGCCGCCCCAGAGCGAGAGGTTCCAGTTCGGGTCGCTGTAGTAGCGAGGGCTGTCCTCGGCGGCATAGATGGGAGCACCTGCGCGTATGGAGAAGTCCTCTGCGCCGCCGATGTGATCAAAATGGCAGTGCGTGAGCAGGAGCCGCTCGATCGTCCAGCCGCGCATCTCTGCGTGCTCGGCAAGCAGCTCGCCGTCAGAGCCCGCGTCGATGAGAAAGCCGTGCTGTGTTGCATCGTCGATATAGAAAAAGGCATTGGTCGGAATCATGTCGCCGACGGTCATACATTCGATCATGTGGATTCTCCTGTCTTAAGGAAGCACTGACAAATTCAGCACCGCCGTCTTAGTACATCTTTTTCGCCCTGTCTGTGTCGACAAATCCTCCACATAGCGGACGGCTATGCGTCCGGTTTGTCTCCTTGACAGGATAAAAAATCTGCACCAATACGACGGACTTCATTTTATCAGCGATTCCTTTATCGGAAAGAGCAGTTGGAGGATGTGAACACCTGTCTTGCCGCACGCGTCGATGCCGTCGCGGCAGTATTTGCACGAACAGACTGCCTTCTCCGTCGGCAGCTTCTGTGCGTGCCGCTGGAAGTAGGCGTGCTGCTCCTCCTCCGTCATGGGTGTGAACATGGGGGAATTGCCGTTTTCGTAGCGGCGCGGGATGAGTTTCGCGTTGCCGGGAAAGCAGGGGGCGAGCAGTGCAGGCCCGTGAAAACGGGTCTTGTCAAAGTTCTCCTCCTGCTCGACGATGGTCACGTTCATCTTGCGCAGGAGGGAGCGAATCGCCTCCTGCATCCCGCGCCGCTCCACCGCCGCCCAGCAGTCCTGCACAGTCATGCGCTCGCCACCGTAGTCTGGAAAGGGAAAATCCGCGTCTCGATCAATCAGTTCCCAGACGTAGGTGAATGCGCCCGCGCGGGAGCTCTCCTCGACGATGTTCGCGCAGTTGTTGCATAGGACGATTGCGTGATCCTCCGGCATCAGCTTCGGGTGGTGCGGGCGGCAGCAGCCTGCCGTCTCCACCCCATAGTGCGTTTCGAGGTAGCAGCGCACGGCTGCACTCTCGGCGGGGAAGTCCGCCTGAATTTTGCAGCTTGGATAAAAGATAATTGCCATAGATGTTCTCTCCTAAATATACACAGTTTTGACTCATCTGCCGCTGCTCCACTCGTAGGCGCGGCGCGGATCACCGCTTTTGAGATAGATGATGCCGCAGTAAGCAAAGCCGTTCTTTTGCAGACAGTTCTGCATGGGGATGTTGTCCGCATGGGTGTCGGCGCGCAGGTGCTCATACTGCGCACGTGCGAAGGCGAGGATGGCGCGGAATGTACCGCGTTCCGTTCCGTCGCTGCCCGCGCGATGAACCGTCGCGTAGGGGGAGGCATCCTGCCATGCGCCCTCGATGTACTCGTAGGTTGGATCGTCGCCCGGGATGAGTGCAAAGACCGCGTGGAGAAGCCCTGCTTCATTTTCCAACACATAGCTCACACCACGTGCGATGTCCGCACGCACAATCTTCTCCGAGGGATAGCCGCCCGTCCACTGCGTCAGATTGCCGGAGGCGCGCATAAAGGCGCGTGCCGCTGCGTAGACGCGCATGATGTCAGACACATCGCGCTCATCAGCCTGTCGTATCATAGCATTACTCTCCTTTTCTGCCCATTTTACACGATTTGCAGATATTTTGAAAGAAGCGTTTGCGATGCGGTGCAAATAATGCTATACTAAGGCGCGTTTTAAAAGGGGGGAGGATGGCATGAGTTCATGGCTGATTTATGCGCTGCTCTCGGCACTGTGCGCGGCGTTTGTGTCCATCTTCGGCAAGGTGGGCGTGGCGGGGCTCGACAGCAGTGCAGCGACGGCTGTGCGCGCTGTGATTATGGCGGTATTCCTCGTCGGTGTCGTCATCGCCGAGGGGCATACGGCCGATCTGCCGCAGGTGTTCGCGGACAAGAAGGCGCTGCTCTTCGTTGCGCTCAGCGGCATCGCGGGCGCACTTTCGTGGCTGTTTTACTTTTTGGCGCTCAAGGACGGTGCGGTGACGCAGGTTGCTCCGATCGACAAACTGAGCGTCGTCTTTGCCGTCGTGATTGCCGTCCTCATCTTCGGCGAGCGCGTGAGCTTCATGAACGGCGTCGCGATTGCCATGATTGCGGCAGGCGGGCTGCTGCTTGCGATCTTTCCCTAGGAAGAATTTCTGCCTCACAAACAATACAATAAAATCGCCCCCGTACATCCTTTGTCGATGTGCGGGGGCTGCTCTATGCTTAGTCGTTTTCGCGAATCTTTTCGTCTGCGCGCGCGAGGTATTCGGCAATGGCACCCGTGTGCTCCACGGGGATCCAGACGGAGGCCTTGGGCTTCCACCGATCGTTTGCCCGTTTCCGATAGAAGGGGGTGATGGCGGTGTAGCGGCGCCCGCGTGAGCGGATGATGGATACGCGCATCGCCTGCGTCGTCGAGATCTCGAGCATGCCGATCTCATCGGTTGCATCGATGTTCAGCGCAAGCTCCTTTGTCTCCTTTACCTTTTCTGCTCGTGACGATTTCTCTGCCATATTTGATTCCTCCCAACAAAATCTTTCTCATGGTTGAATCATACCATTTTTTTATGAATATGCCAAGATTTTCTAACAAAATTCCCCCACACAAGAAAATTTCGCTTGCCTGTGTGAGGGGATTTCCCTATTCGTCTTTGTAGAGCAGTCTGAGTGTGCCCGTTGCACGCGTTGCTGCGAGGTCGATGACGCGCTGATTGCGCGAGCCGCGAAAGTGCAGTGTGAGATCGCGCTCTTCCTCGCGGTAGTCGCCGTCGACGAGTACGTCGAGCTCATCGAGCAGGGCATCCACGGCGGGATTTTCCTGTGCGCGCAGCTCCTCAAGGGTGTAGCCCGTGTAGCTCCACACGTCCAGTCCCCGCGCGTGTGCCCCGCGTGCGAGCGGGAGCAGGGCGGCGGGCTGCAAGAAGGGCTCACCGCCGCTGAGGGTGAGCCCTGTGAGGAGTGGGTTTTCGTCGAGTTCGGCGAGCACCGCACCGACGGTCGTCATGCGCCCGCCGACGAGGGGCTGTGTGTCCGGATTGTGACAGCCCGGACAGCGGCGCGGACAGCCCTGCGTAAAGACTGTCAGCCGTATGCCCTCGCCGTCGACGATGGAGTCACGTGCAATCCCCGAGATGTGGATCTCAGTGGAGTCCGTGCTTGACGCGCTCATGCTCTTCGGCCTGCTTTGCATTGTTCCAGCGATCCGTGGTGCCGACCAGGTAGCCCGTGATGCGGCGCACGCGTTCGAACTTCGGCTGGCGCATCTCGTAGCCGAGTGTGACACGACCGTCATCCGTCCCCGTGATGGAGAGGCGGTCAAGCTTCTCGTGGGTCTGTCCCTCGATGTATGCGATGTAGTTCTCAACCTCGTGCGGGGTAATATCCGAGAGGCCATTTACTGTGACGTTGATGTCGTTGACGATCATGCTGCATTCTCCTTTTTTTGCGCGCCCTGCCGGCGCGGTTTCCTCTTCGGCGACGTATCGCCGTTTCGTGAGGATTATACAACATCTAGTGGGTACTCGTCAATAGGAAATCTATATCTAGTTGTTTGTTCACAGACTTATCCACAGGGATTTTTTTGGAAAATGGGGTGTTTTTCCTCAAAACACCGATGGAAAAAGGCATGGCAGACACGTTGCAGGAGAGAAAGTTATCCACAGTTTCCCTAGGGAGAAACTGTGGAATTTGTGGATAAAAGGAACACGATCTACGCCGTTACTTCTCTACGTGAGCAGCGTCCTGTGGATTGTTTTCCTCCGCATCCGCCTTCTCCTGTATGATGGTCTGGATGGGATAGGGGATGTCGATGCCCTCCGCGCGGTAGCGGTCGGTGAGTGCCTTGATGAACTCGTGCTTGATGATGCCCTGATGGTCGAACATGCTCGACGGCAGGATCACATTGAAGTTGATGGAGGACGCACCGAAGTCTGTATAGAGGACAAGCGGATTCGCGGTCAGATTGTTATCCACACGCGCGAGGACTTCCTTCGCCGTCTCGATGGTGACGCGCTCGACCATGGCGAGGTCGCTGTCATACGCGACGCCGACGGGGACGATGACGTTGATGTTCAGTGTAGGCAGGCTGTAATTCGTGATGTTCGCACCCGCGATGGTCTTGTTCGGAATGACGATGGTGTTACTCGCGCCGAGTGGGATGATGGTGGTAAAGCGCCATGTGATGTCCGTGACGCGTCCCTCCTCGCCCGAGCCGAGTTTGATGTAGTCGCCGATGCGCAGCTGCTTGGAGAGGATGAGGTGGAGACCGGAGAAGATATTGGCAAGCATCTCCTGCAGGGCAAGGGCGACCGCCATGCCGCCGACACCTGCCGCCGTCAGGATTGGAGCGATGGAGATGCCGTAGTACTGGAGGATGACGAGCAGCCCCATGGCATAGATGACCCCGATGAGGATGCTGTTGAGCAGGGTCGTCTTAGGCAGGTTCCTGCCCGAGCGTTCGAAGTACATGGTGACAACACCGTCGACGGTACGTGCTAGGACGCGCGTGATGGAGAAGACGTTGCTGGTAAAGAGAATATATGAGAGCAGTTTTGTGAGCGTCGGCGAGATCTCCACGGCATCGATCGCCCAGTAGAGGCCGATAATGAAGCTGAAGAAGATGGGAACACCCTGCATGGAACGGATAAGAACGTACTTCCATGTGCTCTCCTCCACCGCGAGGTGATGATCAATATAGCGGCGGATGAGCCGATCGGTGATGATGCCGACGGTGAGTGCAGCGAGGACGATGCCGACGGGGACGATCAGGAGCTCGATGAGCGTGTTGAAGTCTATGGTATGCGAGAATATGGTCAAGGGAAACTCCTTTCAAAAATAAAGGTCAATGTGTATGTGCCGGAACAAATTCCTCACGCGCGCCGATGAGCGTCATGAGGCCGATGGGGCTTGTAACGGTGCAGGTGAATTCGCATGCATCCGGCTCTGCTGCACCGTGATGGTGGCGCGGCGGGTCGATGATGGAGACGGCGCGTCCCTCTGCGCGCATACGCGACGAGAAATGGCCGTTGATGACGTTGAAGAGCTCGCCGACAGCATCGACGGCAAGCTCGTCCATGCCGTCGAGAGAGACACCGCTGTAGCCGCTTGCGAGGGAATAGAAGGCGTCTACGGAGGCGGCAAGTGCAACGATCAGCGGACTGCCGTCCGCATCGAGGTGCTGCGATATAGTGACGTAGGTCGGCTCCTGTTCGCGTGTCTCGTCGATTACTGCTTCCGCGCGTGCATAGTCGGCAAGTCCCGTGAGAAATGTCTCAATGTACGAAGTATACAGTTCGCTCATTGTTCCTCCACACACTGCCGCATCTTGGCGAGCGCCGTACTGATCTCGTGATCTGCATAGGGCTTCTGGATGAACATGAGTGCATTGTGCTCATTGGCACATGCGATGTTTTCCTCCGTTGCTGCCGTCGAGAGCATGACGACGGGGAGTTTTGGATGCGTCTTGCGCAGACTGCGCAGCACGGTGCAGCCATCGAGCTTTGGCAGAATGATGTCGAGAAAGACGGCGTCGGGATTCTTGTCTGCAATGCGCCGCAGCGCCTCCTCACCGTCGCGCGCCTCGATGACTGTGTGCCCGCGGTCGAATAGTTCCGCCTTGAGCTTGATGCGTACGAGGCGGGAGTCGTCAACAATCAGTATTTTCATCGGAGTACTCCTTTGTGGGAAGAGCCGCCGCCCCGAAGGCGTGCGGGAGCAGTGCGGCAGGTGTGAGTATGCGCACGTCGCCCCGTGTATTGGCGAGAATGATGCGTGCGATTGGAAATTCCATGAGCACCTGGCGGCACATGCCGCAGGGGGCACATGGTTCCGGGCTGTCTGCAATGACGGCAAGCGCCTCGAACTCCCGCTCACCCGCTGTGATAGCGGCGGCGATTGCCGCTCGCTCGGCGCAGATGCCGACGGGATAGGAGGCGTTCTCGACGTTGACGCCGCCGTAGACCCTGCTGCTCCGTGCGAGGAGCGCTGCACCAACGGCGAATCCCGAGTAGGGCGCGTAGGCATGGCGGCGGAACTCTGCCGCGCGTGCGATCAGTTCGTTATCGTTCATGCCAGCCCTCCGCATCGACAGCGCCGTAGATGAGCTTCATCGGGGCGGGCGCAGCTGAGCCGATCTCAAACGCGGCGCGGAAGCGCTCCGCACCCGCTGCGATCTGCTCCTCACTCTCCGCATAGAGGGTGGCGAGAGGCGCGCCCTCTGTGACGGTGTCCCCATATTTCTTGTGGAGGATGATACCTGCCGCATGGTTGATCGCGCTCTCCTTTGTCATGCGTCCTGCACCAAGCAGGACGGCGGTGCGCCCGACGGTCTCTGCGTCCAGACGTGTAAGATATCCGTCCGCGTCTGCCGTTATTGTGCGCTGCATATGCGCCTGCGGGAAGTTTGCCACGTCGTGCAGGACGGAGATGTCGCCGCCCTGTGCCGCTGTCATGCGCACGAGCGCATCGAACGCCGCGCCGCTCGCGATTGCTTGCTCCGCGCGTGCATGGCATTCTGCGAACGTGCCCTGTCCCGCCAGCTGTAGCATGCCCGCCGCGAGCGCAAGCGAGACTGTGCGCAGGTCATCGGAACCCGCGCCGCGCAGGACGCTGACCGCCTCCGCAACCTCGAGGCTGTTGCCGACGGCGCACCCGAGCGGCGCGTCCATATTCGTGAGGAGGGCAGCGGTGGGGAAGTCGGCAGTTTTTCCAATCGCGACCATTGTCTCCGCGAGTGCGCACGCGTCTTCCAGTGTTTTCATGAATGCGCCGTGGCCGACCTTTACGTCGAGGAGGACGGCGTCCGCGCCCGAGGCGAGCTTCTTACTCATGATGGAGGAGGCGATCAGCGGGATGCTGTCGACGGTCGCCGTCACGTCGCGCAGGGCATAGAGCAGCTTGTCCGCATGCGCGAGGGTGCCCGTCTGCGCGATAAGGGAGAGACCGCATTCCTTTACGACAGCAATGAATTCGTCCTGCGAGAGATTTGTACGAAAGCCGGGGATGGATTCGAGTTTGTCGATGGTGCCGCCCGTGTGGCCAAGCCCCCGTCCCGACATCTTTGGGGCTTTGCAGCCGCATGCAGCGACGATGGGGCTGACGATGAGCGTGGTCTTGTCGCCGACGCCGCCCGTCGAATGCTTGTCGATCTTGTGTCCCACGATGGCGGAGAGGTCGACGCGGTCACCCGATGCCGCCATGATTTTGGTGAGGGCGGTGGTCTCTGCGATCGTCATGCCGCGCAGGCAGATAGCCATGAGGAGCGCCGCGACCTGATAGTCGGGAATCTCTCCGGCAACATAGCCGTCTATGATATAGGAAAGTTCGTCCGCAGTAAGTTCGCTGCCGTGCTTCTTCTTCGTGATGATGTCATACATATTCATGGGAAAGCTCCTACTTTAAGATGCGCGGCAGGAAGCTCTCGCCCTTTGTTGTAAGCTCTGCTCCAAATATATCGGCAATCGTTGCGCCGATCATGGCGAAGGTCGGATAGGTGCCGAGGTTGACAGGCGCGATCTTTTCTCCATAGATGAGGAGTGGGACGTACTCGCGCGTGTGATCCGTGCCCGCAGCGCCCGGGTCGCAGCCATGATCCGCCGTAATCATGAGCACGTCGTCCGCGCGCATGGCGGGGAGGAAGTCCGCGAGCCAGTCGTCGAACTCCTGCATGGCACGCGCATAGCCGGGCACGTCGCGGCGGTGTCCGTAGATCATGTCGCCGTCGACGAGATTGACGAAGGCAAGCCCCGTGAAATCCTCCGCGAGAAGCCCTGTGGTCTTTCTCATGCCGTCGGCGTTCGACTCGTTGACGCCGAGCGAGCGCGTGAGTCCGCGCCCGCCGAAGATGTCCGAGATCTTGCCGACGCCGATCACATCGTACTGCGCGCGGCTGAGTGCATCGAGTATCGTGTCTCCCGTCGGGTCGAGGGAGAAGTCGTGGCGGCGCGCCGTGCGCGTGTAGTTCGGATACGTACCGACGAAGGGGCGCGCGATGATGCGTCCGACGCCATGTGCGCCCTGCATGATTGCACGTGCCTTGCGGCAGTAATCGTACAGCTCCTCCACGGGGACGTGCTCCTCATGTGCTGCGATCTGCAGCACGCTGTCGGCGGAGGTGTAGACGATGAGCGCACCCGTCTCCTCGTGCTCCTGTCCGTAGTCGTGGATGACCGCCGTGCCCGAGTAGGGCTTGTTGCAGAGTATCTTACGCCCGAATGCTGCCTCGAGCTCTGCGATGACCTCGGGCGGGAAGCCGTCGGGGTAGGTCGGCATGGGCTCGTTGCGCACGATGCCCGCCATCTCCCAGTGCCCGATGGTTGTATCCTTTCCGCGCGAGAGTTCGCGCAGACGCGCATGTGCGCCGATGGGGGCTGCTGCAGGTGTGCCCGTCCCCACGCCGTCGATGTTGTAAATGCCGAGACGCGTGAGGTTTGCGGCGGGGAAGAGTCCGCTCTCTGTGACGGAGCGCAGCGTACTGCACGAGGCGGCGTCACCGAAGTCCGCCGCATCGGGCGCGGCACCGCAGCCGAAGCTGTCGAGCACGATGAGAAATACGCGTTTGATTCCACTTTTCTGCATAATCGTCACCTTTCCTATAGTTCCAGCCCCGCACGCTTACGCGCATGATATTCGCGGTCGAGGATGCCGAGCACGACGAGGTTCTCGTAGACGCCGCGATGCAGGATCGTCTCACGGATCAGCGCCTCGCGCACCATGCCCTCGCTCTCGTAGAGATGCAGGGCGCGCGCGTTGTAGTCCTTGCAGTCGAGCCATGCGCGGTGCGCACCCATATCCTCGAACGCCCACGCCTTCAGAAGTTTCATCGCCTCGTGTCCGTAACCGAGCCCTTTCTTCCCGATGATGACATGTGTCCACTCCTGCTCCTTGGAGGCAAGCAGGAGTCCCGTGACGTGGAGATAGCCGACACATTCGCCGCTCTCGCGCTCTTCGACAATGATGTCCATCGCCGCGCGTCCCTGTGTGACGATCGTCTCGTGATCTGCGCGTGAAAACGGGACGATGTAGTCACTGTTATCCACTTCTTCCTGCAGGGTGCAGATGTAGTCGACATCTGCAATCTCTGCGCGGCGCAGACGCAGGCGCAGACCCTCTCTCAATATTTCTGCCATAAGATCTCCTTCACTTCGAATGATTTCCTTTATTTTACATTGAACGGACATGGAAATGCAAGGCGTCTGTGTCGGCACGCGTAATTATAGATTGACGATAGGGGACGAACATCTTATAATGGAAAGACAAAATAGGGAATGTATGTCGAATGGGAGGCAGGGCATGGCAGCACAGAAAAAACCGTCGGTGCGCGATGTGCTTTGGCGCAAGAAGCGTGCGCGTGATCAGATACTCGATACCGTGGGGAAACTCTGCGACGAGTCATGGGCGCTTTTTGAAAGAATTGCGGCAGAGCGTTCCGCGCGCTCAAAGGATGCCATAACAGCAAGGGAAATTACGCTGCGCCTGCGCGCGCTCGCCTATCTGATCGAGGGCGAGCACTATATCGACCGCATTGCCTTTGAACTGCAGACAAAAGATGTCTATATGGCTGCGAACGAGGTTGCAAGAGCCTACGTTTCGGAAATGGTTCTGCGGTATCTCGATGCGATTCTTCTCTTTGGAAAGCAGTCCGAATGGGACAATGAGGCTGTGCAGGAGGAGTATCAGACATCGCTCGAAAAAGGCCTTGAGGAGATACGCGAGGCACTCGTTCCTGCGGCGCCGCAGCAGGTGGCCGAGAGTGAGAGCACCGAGAACGATTGACAGCAACAGATTGTAGGAGGCTCGTCGCTGATGTTCGGTATGTCGATGGATATAGGAATTGACCTTGGGACGGCGAATGTGCTCGTCTATGTCAAGGGCAAGGGGGTTGTCCTCAAGGAACCCTCCGTGGTCGCGGTGAACCGCGACACGAATCAGGTGCTTGCGATTGGTGAGGAGGCGCGGCAGATGATCGGGCGCACGCCCGGCAACATCGTTGCAATTCGTCCGCTGCGCGACGGCGTCATCGCGGATTATGATATAACGGAGAGCATGCTGCGCTTCTTCATCGAAAAGGTGGTCGGGCGCAGCATAGTCTTCCGCCCGCGCATCATGATCTGTATCCCTTCGGGGGTGACGATGGTGGAGCAGCGCGCCGTGCAGGAGGCTGCTGAGCAGGCGGGGGCGCGGCACATCCAGCTCATCGAGGAGCCGCTTGCCGCGGCGATGGGCGCAGGTCTCGACATCGTGGAGGCACAAGGCTCAATGGTTGTCGACATCGGCGGCGGCACAACGGATGTCGCCGTCATCAGCCTCGGCGGCGTCGTGACGAGTGAGAGCATCCGCATTGCGGGTGATACGTTTGACGAGGATCTGATTAACTACGTCAAGCGCGAGTTCAATCTGCTCATCGGCGAGCGCACGGCAGAGGATCTCAAGCTGCGCGTCGGCGCAGCGTATACGACTGCACGGCGCGAGCAGATGGACATCCGCGGGCGTGATCTGCTTACGGGTCTGCCGAAGAATATCACGATCTCCACGGCACAGGCCTCCTCCGCAATTGAGGGCTCGGTCATGCGCATTGTGGACTGCGTAAAGAAGGTGCTCGAGGAGACGCCGCCGGAGCTCGCGGCGGACATCATGGATCGCGGTATCGTATTGACGGGCGGCGGAGCACTGCTCTATGGCATGGCAGATCTCATTCAGCGCGAGACGGGGACGCCGACGCTTGTGGCAGATGATCCCATGACCTGTGTTGTGCTTGGCTGCGGCAAGGCTCTTGATATCTTCGATAAGTTTGACGGCAAGGCGACAAATACAAGTTTTGGGCGAAAAAAATAAAGGGAATTTCTATTTTACAGCGAAATTATAAACATTGGACAACTTTCGTGAAAAAGAGGGATGAACTATGTGGAGAGGACTCTATATTGCAGCCTCGGGCATGATTACGGAGACCAAGCACACGGACATGATCGCGAACAACCTCGCGAATGCGTCGACCACGGGCTACAAGCGCGACGACATGGCGATCCGCGAGTTCGAGCCGATGCTGCTTCGCCGCATCAATGACAACTCTGCAGATACCAAGGTGACGAGCTTCAAGGGCTTTCGCGTGGAAGGGAATCGTGCGCCGATCGTCGGTACGCTCGGACTCGGGTCTGCCGTGGATGAGATTGCGACGGAGCATCTGCAGGGCGCGATGCAGACGACGGGCAATACCTATGACTTTGCGATCTCGGGACAAGGCTACTTCGTCGTCAATACGATTGATGGACCGCGCTATACACGTGATGGCGGCTTCTACCGCTCGACGAACGGGACGCTGCTCAATATGCGCGGGCAGGAGGTGCTCTCTTCACGTGGGCGCTCAATCAGGATTCCGGAGAATGCGCAGCGTGTGAATGTCTCGAGCGACGGACGCATCTACGCGGACGGTGCAGAGGTTGCGCAGCTCGGCTTTGTGCAGTTTGCGGGGAAGAATGCGGTCATCAAGCAGGGAGACAATCTCTACCGCCCCCAGGAAGGCGCGCGTCCACAGCAGGCGACGGGCACGATTGAGCAGGGGATGCTCGAGATGTCGAATACGAGCATTGTCACGGAGATGGTCGAGCTCATCAACAACTACCGTGTCTACGAGGCGGGATCGAAAGCGGTGCAGACGCAGGACACGCTGCTCGACAAGGCGGTCAATGATGTCGGCCGCACGAGTTAAAATAATTTAAGTAACGACCCCTTTTATTCGATATAAAAATGTGAATGACTTATCATCTTTCCTTGGAGGGGGATATCGACTATGATGCGAGCACTTTGGTCTGCGGCGTCCGGCATGAAGGCGCAGCAGGTGCATATGGACATCGTTGCGCACAATATTGCGAACGTCAACACTTACGGCGGCAAAAAGGTGCGTGCGGAGTTCCAAGACCTCGTCTATCAGACGCTGCGTGAGGCAGGCGCACAGAACGGCGCGGATTCGCAGTATCCGACGGCGCTCCAGATCGGTCTCGGTACGCGTGTGGCTGCGACGCAGCGCGTCTTTACACAGGGACCGCTCCAGACGACGGACAACCCCACGGACATCGGCATTCAGGGCGAGGGCTTTTTCCGCGTCACGATGCCCGATGGTACGACGGCATACACGCGTGACGGCACGTGGAAGCTCGACAGCGATCGCCGCATGGTGACGACGGACGGCTATCTGCTTGCCGACGGCATCACGATCGGTCAGAATGCACCGCTCGACTCCATCACGATCTCGGGTGACGGGCGCGTGTCCTACCGCGAGGCAGGACAGAATCAGCAGCAGGAGGCAGGGCAGATCACACTTGCTCGCTTTGTCAATCCGGCAGGACTTACCTCCATTGGCAAGAATCTCTTCGTTGTGTCCGATGCTTCGGGCGAGGCGATCGAGTCGAATCCCGGCGTGGATGGTGCGGGTACGCTCACACAGGGAACCCTTGAGATGAGCAATGTGCAGATCGTTGAGGAAATGGTTGAGATGATCGTCTCCCAGCGTGCCTACGAGTCCAACTCGAAGGCGATCACGACATCGGATTCGATGCTCGAGATTGCGAACTCACTCAAGCGTTGAGCTTTCAAAGACGTACGATTACAGCCATTCTATGCCTATGGAGTGGCTTATTCGCTTTTCTGTGGGTGGGTACAGCAGAGGCCTCTGCCTACAATCCTGCCCAGGGCGATCACTTCCCCACTATTCTGTCCTCGGCGCAGCTCTCTGCACTCGCAGAGCAGAAGATCGAGGAGAAGCTTGCCGGGATCGGCGAGACGCGGCGGCATGAGCTGCGCCTGCAGCGCGTGGCGTCGACGATGCACCTCCCTGCGGGCGAGGTGACAGCGGTTGTCGAGTTCCCCCGCGGGCTGCCCTATGGACGGGAGTTCCCGGCGGTATTTACCATCTACATCGATGGCGTCATGCATCGGAAGGCGACGAGCTACTATCGGCTGACCGTCTATGACCGCGTGCTCGTGGCGATGACGGACATTCGTGCGGAGGAGGCAATCTCTCCCGCAAATGCGCGCGTCGAGGAACGGGCGGTGGATACCCTGCCCGAATTGACGCTCACTGATTTTGCACGTGTGGATGGTCGTGTTGCGGGGCGTTACATTCGCAAGGATGTGACGATCACACCCTCGCTGCTTGCGATGCCGCTCGTCATACGTGCAGGCAATCCCGTGGAGATCGTTCTGGATGCAAATGGCATCGTGATTCGCGCTGAGGGCGTGGCGCTCGAGCCGGGACGCATCGACTACACGATCCGCGTACGCAATGTGAGCTCTGGTAAAATCCTGCGCGGCAAGGTGATTGATGCGCACACGGTTCAGGTCATCGGATGAAATTTTCCCTCAATTTTCCATAAGGAGTTCGATATGAGTAAACAAAAATGGCTCGCAGGCGTGCTCGCCGCCGCACTCTGCACGGCAAGTCTCGCTCCCACTGTCTCGGCAGAATCCCTGTGGAATAATCCGAGCGGACATCCAACGAAGAGTCCGTTTTCCGATCATCGGGCGACGGGCATCGGGGACATCGTCACCATCGTCATCAGTGAGACAACAACGACTTCGGCAACGCGGAACTCCTCGAATGAGAAGAGCGGGTCGGTCAGTATTGGTGCAGGGCTTGGTATTTTCGACTTCCTGCAGGCCGCATCTGCAAACGGCTCGGACAAGTTCAGCGCCAAGGGCTCTGCCTCCTCCTCGAACCGCGTTGCGGGCAATGTCACCGTGACAGTGGTGGATGTCATGCCGAACGGCAATTTCGTCCTCGAGGGCACACAGTCCATTTGGCAGAACCGCAACGAGCACAAGATTGTCTTCCGCGGCACCTGTCGTCCCGAGGACATCTCGAGTTCAAATACGATCCTCTCGACGCGTGTGGCTGATGCGACGGTGCGCTTCGACGGGAAGGGCCCCTTGAACGCAAAGCAGCGGCAGGGCATCCTGACCCAGATCTTCAACATTCTGTTCTGACGGGAGGCGCTTTTTATGAAGAAATTGGGCATCCTTCTGCTCCTCCTTGGACTTGTGGTCGGAACACTGCCGGGAATTGCTTCGGCGGATTCCGCTGTGACGCGAATCAAGGATATCTCCAAGGTGCAGGGTGTGCGCTCCAACCAGCTCATGGGCTACGGTCTCGTCGTCGGTCTGGACGGCACGGGCGACGGCTCAAGCTCGGGGGAGACGGTACAGTCCATTGCAAATATGCTGACCACCTACGGCATCACGGTCAACAGCAGCTCGATCAAACTGAAGAACGTCGCGGCGGTCATGGTGACGGCGACTCTGCCGCCGTTCGTGCGCGAGGGGGACAGCCTCGACGTGACCGTCTCCTCGATTGGTGATGCGAAGAGTCTGCGCGGCGGTACGCTGCTCCAGACCCCGCTGCGTGCGGGCAACGGCGAGGTCTATGTCGTTGCGCAGGGCGCGGTCTCTACGGGCGGCTTTGCCGCGGCGGGCGGCGGTAGCAGCATGACGAAGGCGTTCCCGACGGTCGGCATTGCTGTGAACGGCGGCATTGTCGAGCGTACGGTGGAGGACGATGGGATTGGTGCGAACGGGCAGCTTTCCCTTTCGCTTGCACGCCCTGACTTTACGACAGCGACACGGGTCGCGGGGGCGATCAACGCGCAGTATGGCAGTATCGCACAGGCAAGCAATCCCGGACGCGTGGATGTGGCGATTCCGGCCTATTTCCGCGGGAACGTGGTCGGCTTTGTTGCCTCAATCGAAGAGCTACCCGTCCGCCCCGACAATATGGCGCGTGTCATTGTGAACGAGCGCACGGGGACGATCATCACGGGCGGCGATGTCTCTGTCGATACCGTTGCAATCACGCAGGGCGGGCTGACGATCCGCATTCAGGGTGCGACAGAGGTCTCGCAGCCGGGACCGTTCAGCTATGGAAATACGGTCGTCACGCAGGATGCCGATGTCGAAGTGAACGATATGAAGGGAAATACGATCATCCTACCCGCAACGACCAATATCAGCGACATTGTGGGCGCACTCAACACCGTGGGAGCGAATCCACGTGAGATCATCTCCATCTTGCAGGCGATGAAGGCGGCAGGGGCACTGCACGCCGAACTCGATATAGTTTAAGGAGGTAGCCTATGACGATTCAGCCAATTGGCGACAACGCACTTTTGGGCGGTGCCGCACAGCCCTCCTACGATGCGGCGCGCATGAGCGCTGAGAGCAAATCCTTTCAGGCGACGCTTGACGAGCTGCAGCGCAAGGCTGCGGCAGCACCTGAGACAGAGGAGACGGGTTACGTCCGGAAGAATCCAATGAGCGCCGAGGAGCGTGAGGCGAAGAAGTTACGTGAGGCGTGCGAGGGCTTCGAGGCAATGTTTCTCAGCATGATGTATAAGCAGATGCGTGCGACTGTGCCAGAGGGCGGGCTCTTTGGAAAAAAGTCCAATGCGCTTGAGATCTTCGAGGATATGCGCGATACGGAGATGATGAATGCGGCGGCGAAGAGCGGCGGCATCGGCATTGCGGATATGATGTATAAGCAGTTGACCATCAAGACCAGATGAGATATAATGCATACTTATAAGGGGATGCTGCCGGCGCAGCCTCCCCTTTTCTATTATTTGTAGTAAAAGTTCCTTAGTTTGGAGTGTTTATGCGTATTTTAAAGAAAATCCTTGTGCTTCTGGCGGCGCTGCTCTTGACGGCGTCCTCCTATGCGTGGGCGGCAGAGCTGAACGATCTGCGCACGTCGAGTACGGCGGAGCGCGATCGGCTCGTCTTTGACTTTTCAGAGATGCCCATCTATCATGTCAGCCTTTCCGAGGATGGGCGCGAGTTGACCTTTGATTTTGCAGATGCGGATGTGGCGGCGTTTAAACGAGCTTCTGTGCACACAAAGCGCATTGACTCCGTCTCCTATGCTTCGCGCAGCGGGCATTTTTATGTGACGGTCACGATGGCGAAGGGCATGAAGTATGCACTTGGCAATCTGATGAATCCTGCGCGTGTTTTTCTCGATGTGTCACCTGCGGGAGCGAATCCGTCGAAGACGACGCCCGCCGAACCTCCCGTAAAGCTGTCGACGCAGCCAAAGCCCGGAGAAGCTGCGGAAGAGGAGCCGAAGAAGCCCACGCTTCCAATTCTGAAGGAAGAAACGATTGCGCCGGGGCTTATGCAGCGCACGTACATTTACGAAGATGAGGACGGGCAGGTGACTTCGTACTTCGTTGAGGCAGATCCCGCGCAGTACAGCGTTCGCCCCGCGCTTGCGCGCGGCATCATCCCGGGGCGGCAGACCGTAACGGGGATTGCGCGCGATACGAATGCGGTGGCGGCGATCAATGCCTCCTACTTTGCGGCAAACGGCGTGATCCTCGGCGTGACGAAGATCGATGGTACGATTGTTGGGACGACCTACTACGATCGCAGCGCATTCGGCGTGATGCCCGACGGCTCCTTTGTATTCGGCACGGTTTCCTACAACGGCACAGTGAAGATCGATCAGGTGACCCTGCCCGTCTCGGGGGTCAACGCCGAGCGCGGTGAGAATGGACTCATCATTTACAACCGCGCCTACGGCAGAACGACGGGGACAAATCCGTACGGCTTGGAATATGTGATTCGTGGCGGGCGTGTGGCGGAGATCAATACGAATGATTCGGTGATCCCTTCGGATGGTTATGTCGTTTCCGTGCACGGCTCCTCGATGGATGCGTTCGCTGCAGCGGGGTCGCGTGTCGGTGATCCGACCGTGCTCAGCGAGGAGACGGGGGCGATGTGGGATCGTGCCGTGCAGATCGTCGGTGCGGGCCCGCGTCTTGTCGAAAACGGGCGCGTGCACGTGACGGCGGGTGAGGAGCAGTTCCCAGGGGACATCCGCTACGGACGCGCACCGCGCAGTGCCGTTGGCGTCACATCGGGCGGCAAGATTGTCTTTGCCGTGGTTGACGGGCGGCAGTCGCACAGCCACGGGCTGACGCTGACGGAGTTTGCCGAGTTGCTTGTGAAATTCAAGGTGCAGAATGCAATCAATCTCGACGGCGGCGGCTCCTCTGCACTTTACGTCAAAAATGAGATCGTGAACGCGCCCTCGGACGGATCGGAGCGCGCGGTCGGCAGTGCTCTAATTTTGCAGAAGCGATGATTTTCCCGCAGATGAGAGAGTCATGAAATAATTTTGACGGTCTGGGCGCAATATGATAGAATGTGTGGAGGTTTACGTGATCGAAGAAAGTAGACGGTGCTCTTCCATGAGCCCAATGTAGGTGATACGACGTTGAAGAACGACATGTTTGATGTCATACAGGCGGATCTCGAGGAATTTGAACCTGCGCTTGCAGAATCCATTATCTCCGAGACCTCTCTTATAACAGATGTGGGAGTGCATCTCGTCTCCTCTGGTGGGAAGCGCTTGCGTCCCGCCCTCTTTCTGCTTGCGGCGCGCGGCGGTGCGGCGTTTGACCGTGCACGCGCCATGCCCGTTGCCGTTGCACTCGAGCTGATTCACACGGCATCCCTCGTGCACGACGATGTCATCGACGAGGCAGATACGCGGCGCGGTGCGGCGACGACGAATGCGAAATGGGGCAATCAGGTCGCCATTCTGAGCGGCGATTATCTTTTTGCGCGTGCGTTCAAACTCGTTGCGGAGGCGGGCTATGATTCCTCGGTCTACGTCAAGCTCGCGCAGCTCGTCTGTACGCTGAGCGAGGGTGAGATTCTCCAAGATCACACAGCCTATCAAGTGCCCGCGAGCGAGGATGCGTACTATGAGCGCATCCGCAAAAAGACGGCGGACTTCCTTGAGATCTGCTGTGAACTCGGCGGCGTGATCGGCGGCATGAGTGCGGCAGATACGGAGCGCATGGCGCTCTATGGGCATGCCATCGGCATGGCGTTCCAGATCACGGACGATCTGCTCGACTATCGGCAGACCTCGGAGGATATCGGAAAGCCCGCAGGGCATGACCTCGCGCAGGGCTTCGTGACCCTGCCCGTCATCCGCGCGCTCGAAGTGTTGGACGAGGCGGGACGTGCCGAACTCACGGCACTCATTACAAACCCGAAGATGTCGGAGGCGGAGGTCGCGCGTGCGCTCGAAATCGTCCGCACGACGGACGGCCTCGACTATGCGCAGGAGAAGGCGGATGCCTATCTCGCGCGTGCAAAGGACGCACTGCCGGACTCGCTTGACGAGAGGATTCGCGAGACCTGTCTGATGGCGGCGGATTTTGTCGGACGGCGCGAGTTCTGACAGATATTTTGAAAAGTATTTTGGCACAGCCATAAGAAGGAGTCAGCATGTTTGGCATTGGCGTACCCGAACTGATCTTGATACTGGTCGTGGGGCTCATTGTCTTTGGCCCCGGCAAGCTCCCCGAGATGGGGCGCTCGCTTGGCAAGGGCATACGCGAGTTCCGCAAGGCATCGAACGCACTGACGGCGGCAATCAACGCACCCGACCCGCCGCCCGCTGCACCCGCACCGGCACAGCCTGCGGCGCAGCCCGCAGCACAGCCGGCTGCCGCCCCGACTGAGGCACAGGCAGCACCCGCTGCACCCACGGCAAGGCCCACAGCGGAAACCGCTGCGGCGGCAGTCGCGGCGCATGCAGCGGAGCAGAGTGGAGCGGACAACAAGGTGTAATCGTAGCGTGTAAGATTAACGCCGTGCATGTCCCGTAGCGAACCCTAGTGAAGTAATCGAGAAAAGCGTGCGGTATGCCCCGACGGATTTCTATCGTTCAAGCGAAGCGCGTTTGAAATCCGTCGGTATTTGAGCATACAAGCACGCGGTCGATTACGCAACGAGGTGTTCGCGAGGGACTTGCACAAGCATCATAAATGAGTGAATTATCATTTTAGGAGGTTCTTATGTTTGGTCTGGGAGTTCCCGAACTCGTACTCATCCTCATCATCGGCCTTGTGATCTTCGGCCCTGGCCGCCTGCCCGACATCGGCAAGGCGCTCGGCAAGAGCATCAAGGAATTCAAATCGGCAAACAACGAGCCGCCGCAGGATGCCCGTGCGGAGATCAACGTCACCGCAGAGGCAAAGCAGATCGAGGACGGCGAGAAAAAAGAGGCGAAGAGCTGATCCATGGCGGAGGAATCGAAAACCCCTGCGTCGGAGCAGGATGGAGGTGCAGGCGGGGAGCAGCCCGTTCCCGCTCCCACTGAAAATCCGCCCGTGACGCCGCCGCCCGCCCCGCAGACGGAAACGCAGGGCGCGGACGCCGCAGCTGTGGATGACGACGGCAGCATGACGCTGATTGCGCATCTCACGGAGCTGCGCTCGCGTCTCATCAAATGTCTCCTCGCCGTCGCCGTCGGCTCGGGCGTCGGATACTACTTCATCGACGACATCATGCACTATCTGACCGTGCCGGTCGGAAAGCTCTACTATATGCAGCCCGCAGAAGCGTTCTTCACCTACATCAAGATCGCCGTCGTCGTGGGCTTTCTTCTCGCGCTGCCCGTGATATTCTATCACGTCTGGCGGTTCTTCCTGCCCGCACTCACGCCGGTGGAGCGCCTTGTGCTCGGCATCATCGTGCCCGTCTCGGTCATCCTCTTCTTTCTCGGGCTGGCTTTCTCGTTCTTCCTCGTCTTCCCTGCGGCAATCATGTTCTTCAAGGGCTTTGGCAACGAGGAGCTCGAGGCGCTCTTCTCCGTGAACCGCTACTTTGAGTTCGTCATCATGTTCGTCCTGCCGTTCGGCTTCGTCTTCGAGCTGCCACTTGTCATCACGATTCTCGGCAAGATGGGCATCATCACGTCCGCATTCCTGCGGAAATACGCCCGCATCGTCATCTTCCTGTCGTTTGTCATCGCTGCCGTCATCTCGCCGACACCCGACGTGTTCACGCAGTCGATGATCGCTCTGCCGATGATACTGCTCTACGGCGTGGGCTATCTGATCGTGAGATTCATACTGAGAAAATAATCTAGGAGGGAAAATCTTGGCATATAAGGATCTGCGCGAATACATCGCCGCGCTCGAGGAGCGCGGACTCCTCAAACGCATTACGGCGGAGGTCGACCCCGAACTCGAAATCACCGAGATCACCGACCGCATCTCGAAACTGGAGGGGGAGAAGAATGTCGCCCTCCTCTTCGAGAATGTCAAGGGCTCAAAGATGCCCGTGCTTATGAACGCGTTCGGCAGCTACGAGCGTATGTCGCTCGCCTTTGGGGTGGAGAAGCTCGATGACATCGCGGACGAACTCACGGAGATCCTGAAGATCCCGCACATCTCCCTCCAGAACAAGATGAACCTCATGACGCTCATTCCGATGGCACGCAAGGCGATCAACTTTCCGAAATACGTGAAGAATGCGCCCTGCCAGGAGGTCATCGAGACGGAGAATCCGAACCTCGACGAGATCCCTATTTTGAAATGCTGGCCTGACGATGGCGGCCCGTTCGTGACCCTGCCACTCGTCTTTACGAAGAACCCTGCGACGGGCAAGCGCAACGTCGGCATGTACCGTCTGCAAAAATACGACAGCCGCACGACGGGCATGCACTGGCACATCCACAAGAACGGCGCGGAGAACTTCCGCGACATGAAGGCGCGCGGCGGACAGCGCATCGAGGCGGCGGTCGCCATCGGCACCGACCCCGTCGTCACCTATGCAGCGACGGCGCCGCTCCCGCGCGACATCGACGAAATGGTCTTTGCGGGCTTCCTGCGGCACAAATCCGTCGAGATGGTCAAGTGCATCACAGTCGATCTCGAGGTGCCCGCGACGGCGGAGATCATCCTCGAGGGCTACGTCGATACGAACGAGATGCGCCGCGAGGGGCCGTTCGGCGACCACACGGGCTACTACTCGCTCGCGGACGATTATCCCGTCTTTCACATTACGGCGATCACGCATCGCAAGGATGCAATCTACTCTGCGACGGTTGTCGGCAAGCCGCCGATGGAGGACTGCTTCCTCGCGAAGGCGACGGAGCGCATCTTCCTGCCGCTCCTCAAGCAGATGCTCCCCGAGGTCATCGACGTGAATATGCCACTCGAGGGCGTATTCCACGACTGCATTGTCGTCTCCATCAAGAAGCAGTTCCCGATGCACGCGCGCAAGGTCATGCATGCGCTCTGGGGCATGGGGCAGATGATGAACGTGAAGATGATTATCGTCGTGGATGCGCACGTCAATGTGCAGGACATGAAGGAAGTCTGGTGGCGCGTCTTCAACAACATCGACGCGAAATACGACCTCGAGATCGTGCAGGGACCTCTCGATGTGCTCGATCACTCCTCGCCGATGGCGAAGTGGGGCTCGAAGCTCGGCATCGACGCGACCAAGACTTGGCCGGAGGAAGGTCATACGCGTGAGTGGCCCGATGAGATCGAGATGTCCGAGGAGATTGTAAAGCGCGTTGACGCGCGGTGGAAGGAGTTCGGTCTGGATTGAGCTGGTGGATGGAGCGCCTGCGGGCGCACATGAACAATACCGCCTTTCACCATACGGTGTTCTCCCTGCCGTTTGCCCTAATGGGGGCGCTGCTCGCGGCAGGGGGCAATCCCCCGCTCGGCGAGCTCGGTTGGATCGTGCTCGCCATCACGGCGGCGCGCTCGGCGGCGCTTGCCCTCGACAATCTCGCCGATCTGAAATACGATAAGCAGCAGCCCCGCCTCGCCTATCGTGCCATGGTGCAGGGGCGCGTGACAAAGAAGGAGGCGCTCGTCTTTATAGGCGTGTGCCTCCTTGTGCTTGTATTTGCGGTCTTGCAGCTGAATCCCGTCTGCATCCGACTTTTGCCGTTTGCGGCTGTGCCCTTTCTCATCTATCCGTATATGAAGCGCGTGACAGGCTGGGTGCACATCTTCCTCGGCATCGCCATCGGCATGGCACCGGCGGGCGGCTGGGTGGCGATCAGCGGCAAAGTTGAGCTGCCGACGGTCGTGCTCTTCATCGCAGTTGCACTCTGGATTGCGGCGTTCGACGCGATGTACGGCGCACAGGATGAGGAGTTCGACCGCAGTCAGGGACTCCACTCCCTCGCGGTCACATTCGGTGCGCATGGTGCATTCCAACTTGCGCGCGCCATGCATATTTTTTCGATCCTTCTCTTTATTGCACTCGGCATGATAATGCACCTCGCATTTCCCTACTACATCGGCGTCGGCATTGCGGCGGGGACGCTCGTCTATCAGCACCGCATTGCGAGCCCGACGGATTTTTCGCGCGTGACGCAGATGTATTTCATGCGGAACGGGATTGTGTCGATTGCGATTTTTGTCTTTACGTGGATCAGCTATTTGGTATAAAGGAGAGCATATGGCACGCATTTTATACGGGAAAGAATTCGCCGGGCGCATCAAGGCGAGCGCGGAGCACGGGGCTCTTCTCCTGCGTGAACGCGGCATCCATCCGCGCCTTGCCGTCATCATTGTAGGCAATGACCCTGCATCCGAGGTCTATGTCCGCAACAAGCAGAAGACCTGTGCGGAGCTGGATATTCTCTCAGATCATATTGCCCTGCCCGCAGAGACGACGCGGGAGGAACTGCTTGCCCGCATCGAGGCGCTGAACGCGGATGTCTTGGTGCACGGTATTCTCGTGCAGCTGCCGTTGCCCGCCGCGCTCGCAGCGCACGAGGATGAGATCCTCAGCCGCATCGATCCACGCAAGGATGTGGACGGATTCCATCCCATGAACGTCGGGCATCTCTCGATCGGTGCACCGGGGCTGCGTCCCTGCACGCCTGCAGGCTGCATCCGTATGCTCGAGTATGCGGGCATCCCCATTGAGGGGAAGCATGCTGTCATCATCGGGCGCAGCAATATCGTCGGCAAGCCGATGGGGATGCTCCTTTTGGAGCGTCACGCCACCGTCACGCTTTGCCACTCGCGGACGGAGAACCTCGCCGAGATCGCGCGCGAGGCGGACATCCTCGTTGCGGCGGTCGGACAGCCGCACTTCGTCACAGCGGATATGGTGAAGCCCGGCGCGACGGTAATCGACGTCGGCATCAATCGCATTGCGCCGAAGAAGCTGGTCGGGGACGTCGACTTCGAGGCGGTTGAGAAGGTCGCGGGTGCGATCACACCCGTGCCGGGTGGTGTGGGACTTCTGACGGTTGCAATGCTGATGGAGAACGTCGTGCAGGCGGCAGCGGCGCAGACGGCATAGGGGAGGAGCAGAGCATGATGAAATCGGATGTAGAGATTGCACGCGTGGCGCGGCTGCGCCCCATCGCGGAGATTGCAAAGACGCTTGGCATTGCCGAGGAACATATCGAACCCTATGGACGCTATAAGGCGAAGCTGACGCCCGAGGCACTTGCGGGCGCAGAGAAGAACGGGAAGCTTATCCTCGTCACGGCGATCAACCCGACCCCTGCGGGCGAGGGCAAGACAACGACGAGTGTCGGGCTTGCCGACGCACTTCATCAGCAGGGTAAAAAAACCGTCGTCGCCCTGCGCGAACCGTCGCTCGGCCCGTGTTTCGGCATGAAGGGCGGCGCGGCGGGCGGCGGCTATGCGCAGGTTGTGCCAATGGAGGACATCAACCTCCACTTCACGGGGGACTTCCACGCGATTACAACGGCGCACAACCTCCTCGCCGCGCTCATAGACAACCACATTTTTCAGGGCAATGCGCTCGACCTTGACGTGAACCGCATTGTGTGGAAGCGCGTCCTCGACATCAACGACCGCGCCTTGCGCCACGTTGTCACGGGGCTCGGCGGACGCGTCCACGGCATCCCGCGCGAGTCGGGCTTCGACATCACGGTCGCCTCGGAGATGATGGCGATCCTCTGCCTTGCAGACGGACTTGCGGACATGAAGCGTCGCCTTGGACGCATCCTCATCGGCTACACGCGCGGCGGGTGTCCCGTGCACGCGGAGGAACTGGGGGCGACGGGCGCATTGACACTCCTCTTCAAGGACGCCATCAAGCCGAACCTCGTGCAGACCATCGAGGGCACCCCCGCGCTCATCCATGGCGGTCCGTTTGCGAACATCGCGCACGGCTGCAGCAGCGTCATGGGGACGAAGTACGCACTGAAATGCGCGGACTACGTCGTCACGGAGGCGGGCTTTGGCGCGGATCTCGGTGCGGAGAAATTCTTTGACATCAAATGCCGCCTTGCGGGGCTGAAGCCCGATGCCGTCGTCATCGTCGCCACTGTGCGTGCGCTCAAGATGAACGGCGGCGTGCCGAAGGACGCACTTGGCACGGAGAATTTGGATGCCCTTAAAAAAGGCGCGGCGAATCTCGAAAAACACATCGAGAACATCGGCAAGTTCGGTGTGCCTGCCGTCGTTGCGGTCAACGTGTTTCCGACGGATACCGAGGCGGAGCTCCTCCTCCTCGAAGAACTCTGTGCGCGGCTCGGTGCGAAGTGTGCACGCTCCGAGGTCTGGGCGAAGGGCGGCGCGGGCGGTCTCGCACTCGCGGATGCGGTGGAGGAGGCGATTGCAAAGCCCTCGAACTTCCACCCGATCTACGACGAGAAGAAGAGCATTGCGGAGAAGATCGAGATGATTGCACGCGAGATCTACGGCGCGGACGGCGCGGACTTCACACCCGAGGCGAAAAAACAACTGGCGGAGATGGAGACGCTCGGCATGACGGAGACGCCCGTCTGCATGGCAAAGACGCAGTACTCCTTCTCGGATAATCCTGCCCTCCTCGGACGCCCGACGGGCTTCCGCATCACCGTGCGCGAACTGCGCGCCTCCTGCGGCGCGGGCTTCGTCGTTGCACTCACAGGCAACATCCTCACCATGCCGGGACTGCCGAAGGTGCCGGCGGCAATGGGCATGGACATCACTGAGGATGGGGTGATTACGGGGCTGTTCTGACGGTCTTTCGGTATAAATCTTGCAAAAAGGCGCGTTTTATGCTAATCTTACCTTTGCAATTTATAGTAAGAGAGCATTGACGACGTGCGGACGCCCTCGTCCCCTCGGGACGGGGGCGTTTCTTTCGGGAGGAACAGATATATGTGTCAGGAATCCGGTGCGAACATTCCAAAGACCTATGACCCTGCATCGTTTGAGCGCAAGTGGTACAGCTATTGGGAAGAGCATAAACTCTTTCACGACGAGGCAGATGAATCGCGTGAGCCATACAGCGTCGTGATCCCGCCGCCGAATGTGACGGGGCAGCTGCACATGGGGCATGCGCTCGACAATACGCTGCAGGATATCCTTGTGCGCTATCAGCGCATGCGCGGTAAGAACGCCGTCTGGGTGCCGGGCTGCGACCATGCGGGCATTGCGACGCAGGCAAAGGTCGAGGAGAGCCTGCGCGCGGAGGGCACGAATCGCTTTGAACTTGGACGCGAGAAATTTCTTGAGCGCGTCTGGGACTGGAAGCAGCAGTATGGCGACCGAATCATGTATCAGCTCCGCATGCTCGGCGCGTCCTGCGACTGGGATCGCGAGCGCTTCACGATGGACGAGGGCTGCTCGCGCGCCGTGCGCGAGGTGTTCGTCAGCCTCTATGAGCAGGGGCTGATCTATCAGGGGACGCGCATCACGAATTGGTGTCCGCACTGCACGACAGCGATCTCGGACATCGAGGTCGAGCACGAGACGGAGGAGGGGCATCTCTGGCATCTCCGCTATCAGATCGAGGGCACGGACGAATATGTCGAGATTGCAACGACGCGCCCCGAGACGATGTTCGGCGACACGGGCGTCGCCGTGCATCCCGATGATGAGCGCTACAAGGCACTCGTCGGAAAGACGCTGATCCTGCCCGTTGTGGGGCGGCGCATTCCGCTCTTCGCGGATTCCTATGTCGATCCTGCATTTGGCACGGGCGTGGTTAAGGTGACGCCCGCGCACGACCCGAATGACTTCGAGATGGGGTCGCGCCACAACCTCGAGCAGGTTGTCGTCATCAATGCAAACGGCACAATGGGCGAGGGCGCGGGCAAATATGCGGGACTTGATCGCTACGAATGTCGTAAGCAGCTCGTCAAGGAGCTCGAGGAGATCGGCGCGCTCGTCAGCACGGAGAAGCACGAGCATGCCGTCGGGCACTGCTCGCGCTGCAAGACGACGATTGAGCCGCTCGTGTCGAAGCAGTGGTTTGTCCGCATGGAGGATCTCGCGAAACCCGCGATTGCAGCGGTGAAGGACGGACGCATCCGCTTCGTCCCCGAACGCTTTACGAAGATCTACGAAAACTGGCTCGAGAATATCCGCGACTGGTGCATCTCGCGTCAGCTCTGGTGGGGGCACCGCATTCCCGCATGGCACTGCGCGGACTGCGGCGAGACCTCTGTTTCGCGTGAGGACATTACGGCGTGCACGCACTGTGGCAGCACGCACATCCATCAGGACGAGGACGTGCTCGATACGTGGTTCAGCTCCGCGCTCTGGCCGTTCGAGACGATGGGCTGGCCGGAGGATACGAAAGACCTGCGCCATTTCTACCCGACGGCGACCCTCGTCACGGGCTATGACATCATCTTTTTCTGGGTTGCGCGCATGGTCATGATGGGGCTGCGCTTCGGCGGCGATGTGCCGTTCCGTGATGTGTTCATCCACGGCCTCGTACGCGACAGCGAGGGACGCAAGATGTCGAAGTCGCTCGGCAACGGCATCGACCCCGTGGAGGTCATTGAGAAATACGGCGCGGACACGCTGCGCTTCATGCTTATCACGGGCAATACGCCGGGCAACGATATGCGCTTCTACTGGGAGCGCGTCGAGGCAGCGCGCAACTTTGCCAATAAAATCTGGAATGCTTCGCGCTATATGCTGATGAATCTTGAAGGCGCGGACGACAGCTTTGTGCCCGCAGAGAGCGACTATACGCTTGCCGACCGATGGATTCTCACACGCTCTGCCGAGACGGCGCGCGCGGTGACGGCAAACCTCGAGAACTACGAGCTCGGCGAGGCGGGACGTGCCATCTATGAGTTCCTGTGGAGCGAGTTCTGCGACTGGTACATCGAGCTGACGAAGGCGCGCCTCTACGACAAGGAAAATATACGCGCAAAGAACACGGCGCTCTACGTCCTGCGCACGGTGCTCGAGCGCACGATGCGCCTCCTGCATCCTTTCATGCCCTTCCTCACAGAAGAGATCTGGCAGAAGCTGCCGCACGAGGGCGAGAGCATTATGCGCGCGCCGTGGCCTGAGGTCGGTGACAATGACATCGACAGCGAGGCGGAGACAGCGATGATCGCCATCATGGAGGTCATCAAGGTGACGCGCAATCTGCGCGCAGAGCTCGGCACGCCGCCGGGCAAAAAGAGCGCGCTCATCCTGCGCGTGCGCGACGAATCGCTTGCGGACACATTTGCATCGCACGTCGATTATTTCCATGCGCTTGCGTCCGCCTCCGAGGTCACGTTCCTTGCGGCGGATGCGCCTGACCCCGAGAACGTCGTTACGGGCGCGCTCGCAGGGGCGGCGGTCTATCTGCCGCTCGCGGGGCTCATCGACGTGGAGAAGGAGACAGCGCGCCTGACGAAGGAGCGCGACAATCTCGAAAAGGAGATTGGACGTCTGACGGGCAAGCTCTCGAATGCGGGCTTTACGTCGAAGGCGCCTACCGCCGTCGTGGCGGCGGAACGCGAGAAGCTGGCGGGCTATGAGGAGAAGGTCGCCCTCATTCGGACGCGTCTTGCGGATCTGGCGAAGCTCTGAGGTGCTCCGATGAACTACGCGGAGTCGCTTCACTATCTGGAGGAACTGAATACATTCGGCATTCGGTTGGGTCTTACGCGCATGGAGGAGCTGTGCGCGCGCCTCGGAAATCCGGAGCGCGCCTATGCGGTGATTCACATTGCGGGGACGAACGGCAAGGGTTCTGTCACGCAGATGATGGACGCTGTCTTCCACGCGGCAGGCATCCGCTCGGGACGCTACCTCTCACCGCATCTCATCTCCTATACGGAGCGCATGAGCGTGGACGGGCACGATATCCCCGAGGAGCGCTTTGCGGCGCTCCTGACGCGCGTGCGTGAGGCGGCAGATGAGATGGTCGCGGCGGGGCACGAGCACCCGACGCAGTTCGAGGCGCTGACGGCACTCGCCTTCCTCTATTTTGCAGAGGAGCAGGTCGAGGTCGCTGTCATCGAGACGGGGCTCGGCGGCCTCCTCGACTCGACGAATGTCGTCGAGCCAATCCTTACGATCATTACAAACGTGGCGATGGATCACGCCGACCGCTGCGGCGGGACGCTCGCGGGGATCGCGGAGCACAAGGCGGGCATCATCAAGGAGGGCGTACCCGTCATCACGGCGGCGACGGGGGAGCCGCTCGAGATCATCGAGCGGCGCGCGGAGGAGCTGGGCGCGGATGTCTTCGTCTGCGGCGAGGACTTTTCCGCGCAGCTCTTCTTCCCGAACAGCGGCGGGCAGCGCGTTGCGTTCCACTCCGTCGTCTGCCGCGAGCCGGAGCCATTCGAGCTCGCGCTTGCGGGCGTCTATCAGGCGGAGAACGCGGCGCTCGTCATCATGGCGGCAAAGCTGCTCGAGCGCGAGGACGCGCGCGTCACGGAGAACGCCGTACGCGCGGGTCTGCGGACGGTGCGCCATCCCGCGCGCTTTGAGATTCTGAAATACGAGGACGTGCCCGTCGTTGTCGACGGCGCGCACAATCCTGCGGGCATGCGGGCGCTGCGTGCGGGGCTTGACCGCTACTTCCCCGATGCGCCGCGCGTCTTTCTGCTCGGCATCCTAAAGGACAAGGACATCGACGCTATGCTCGCAGCGCTTCTGCGCACGGGCGATCAGGTCGTCACCGTGCGCCCGAACTCCGAGCGCGCGGCGGCGGCAGATATCGTGGCGGGGATTGCTGCAGGGCTAGGTCTTGATACCCGTGCGTGCAGCAATGTAGAGACGGCGCTCACCGAGGCCGTCGCACGCGCACGTGCGGGCAAGGCGCTTCTCGTTGCCGCCGGCTCGCTCTATCTTGTGGGCGGCATCCGTGCGCTTCTCACGGCGGGGAGGTGACGGCATGGCGGCGGATTACTTTCAGGAGCGGCGGCGCATTCTGCGCCAGAGACGGCGGGGTGCACGCATGGCGCGTGTGATGATGTATGCCGTCATCGCCGAGGCGTTCCTCATTCCACTTGCACCGCTCGCGGCGATGGTCGTGCTGCTCATCGGCTGTGGGGCGATGCTCCTGCGCCTGCGGATTGATCGGAGCTTTCACCTGCGCCGTCTGCCCTATGATGCGCCGGCGCTGCTCTTCGTTGTCATCGGACTCCTGTCCGTGGCGGTTGCGCCCGATAAGGCGTTCAGCTTTTACAATTTCTACCACCTCGTACCAATCTACGCCTTGACCTATCTGCTCGTTGGGCAGACCCTGCGCACGGCGCACGAATTGCGGCGCGTTGTCCTCGCAATGGCAGTGTCGGCGGCGCTCGTCATTCTCTACGGCTTCTATCAGTTCATCTTCGGCATCGACATCTCGGCGATGAAATGGGTGGACGGGGAGTCCTTCCCCGAACTCTCGAAGCGTGTCTTCTCGACGTGGGAGAATCCGAACATCCTCGCGGGTTACCTCGATATCGTCGCCTGCATTGCGGTGGGACTTCTCACGGCGCTCACACGCACATGGCGCATCCTTGCGCTCATCCTGCTCATCGTGGCGCTCGCGTGCCTCGGCATGACCTATGCGCGCGGCGCGTGCCTCGTCATCGCCGTCGTGCTCGCGGGCTACGGTGCACTGCGCGACTGGCGCGTCCTCCTTGGGATCGTTGTCGTCGGTGCGGGTGCTCTCCTCGTCGATCCCGTGCTCGCCGACCGTCTGCTCTCCGTCTTTACGCGTGTGGATACGTCGTCGGAGATGCGGCTCGCGTTCTGGGAGAGCACGATTGCAATGGTAATGGATCACCCCTTCCTTGGCATTGGCTGGGGCATGTACTTCATGGTTTACCCCGAGTACGATTTCTATTTGCAGGGCGCGCCCGTGCAGATCGTGCACGCCCACAATATGTATCTGAACTATGCGGCGGAGATCGGTGTGCCAGGCGCACTCTCCTTTCTCTGGTTCTTCTTTGGCTCGCTTGTGCTCGCCTTCCGTCTGCCGCAGAAAACGCCGCCGTGGGAGGCGGTGCTCGCCGCGCATGAGCACGAGTGGAAGACCGTTGCTGACGTGCGTGCCGCGCTCGCGCGCTGGCGCAGACGCCGCTTCGTCGAGGGGCTGTCGCTTGGTCTCGGACTTGCGTTCATCTCCGTCGCGCTCAACGGCATCACAGATCATCTGCTCTTTAATATACCGTCCTCCATGCTGCTCTGGATGCTCGCCGCCATGACGGCGGCGGTGCATGCGATTGCGGGGGAGATGAAGGAAGGATGACTATGCAGGAACATCTATCGATATCCAAGGCGACCGTCGACCGGCTGCCGCGCTACTATCGCTGTCTGCGTCAGTTGACGGACGAGGGCGTGGAGATCGCCTCCTCGGAGGAGCTCGGCCGCCGCCTTGCCATCAACCCCGAACAGATTCGTAAAGATTTGGCGTTCTTCGGACAATTTGGCAAGAAGGGCGTCGGCTACTATGTCGCGGAGCTGAAAGAGAGCATCGGCGGCATATTGGGACTCGACAATCATTGGAATGTTGCTATCATCGGCATGGGACACCTCGGTGCAGCGCTTGCAAACTATCAGGGAATCGCGCGCCTCGGCTTCCGGCTTGCCGCGATTTTCGACGCGAATCCCGTCGTCATCGGCACGCGCGTCGGAGAGCGTCGCGTGGAGGACATTGCCTATCTTGCGGAGATCATCGCCGAGCGTGACATTCAGATCGGTGTCATCGCCGTGCCCGCAGCACATGCGCAGGGCGTCGCCGATCAGCTTGTAGCGGCGGGCATTCGCGGGATTTGGAACTTCGCGCCCGTGAAGCTGCAGGTGCCGCCGAGCATTCCGTTTGTCAGCGAAGATCTGTCCGTCGGACTTAGCGCACTCTCGTATTATCTGACCCATGCGAGCGCGGAAGACGGGGAGTTATCAGACAAAAATTTAACGGATTAAAACTTCTTTGCCCTTTTTTTCACAAATCACAGAAAATGCCGTCAATGTAATCTTGACGGCATTTTTTTTTCGTGATATCCTATGGACAGATATAATTGACTTATGCAGCTACGATAACTTGCAGTTATTCAGAACATTCCTACCATGAATAATTCACAAGATGAAATAAGATGTTCCGAATGTCTGCAAGTTGTTTCCTGCGTATAAGTCATAGGAATCGCTGATAAAATAGACCCTCAGATTGGCGTAGATTTTTCGTCCGAACTAGGAGACAAACCGGACGCATAGCAAAGAGCTATGTGGAGGATTTGCAGGCGTTGTGCGGGTAAAAAAGATGCGCTAAGAGACGCAAGCTGAATTTATCAGTGCTTCCTACAGGAGCAATGGTCGACGGCAGCACTTGCTGTCCGGCGCATCAGAGGGAGGTTTTTCTATGATCGATATTTCTGATCGCATACCCAAGTCCCTTGCGGACAAAGTTGTGAGCGCGGAGACGGCGGCAGAGTATTTTGCCGACGGCATGACCATCGGTGCGAGCGGCTTTACGCCGTCCGGCTATCCGAAGGCGGTCACGCTTGCCATCGCCGAGCGCATGAAGAAGAATCCGTTCAAGGTCAACATCTGGACGGGCGCCTCGACGGGGCCCGAGCTGGACGGTGCTCTGGCTGAAGCGGGTGGCATCAAGCAGCGTCTTCCCTATCAGACGAATACGCCGCTGCGCAATGCGATCAACTCCGGTCTCGTGAACTACATCGATATGCACCTTTCCGAGGTGGCACAGCAGTCGCGCGAGGGCTTCCTCGGCAAGATCGACGTCGCACTCGTCGAGGCGGTTGCCATCACCGAGGAGGGCATCATCCCCTCGACCTCGGTCGGCAATACGCCGTCCTTCATCCAGAGTGCGGACGTGGTCATCGTCGAGGTGAATACGAGTCAGCCGATGGAGCTGGTCGGCATGCACGACATCTACATCCCCCTCGATCCGCCGAACCGTCTGCCGATTCCCATCACGAAGGCGGGCGATCGCATCGGTACGACCTTCATGCCCTGCCCGCTCGAGAAGATCAAGTACATCGTCCCCTGCGATATCACGGACAAGACGCGTCCGCTCGCGCCGCTCGATGATGCGGCGCGCAAGATGGGGGCGTTCACGGTCGAACTCCTCAAGAAGGAGATCGCCGAGGGGCGTATGCCGAAGGGGCTCCTCCCCCTGCAGTCGGGCGTCGGCAACGTTGCAAACGCGGTTATCGCGGGCTTTGTGAACTCCGACTTCACGGATCTCGAGGTCTACACCGAGGTCATCCAGGACGGTATGTTCGACCTTGCCGATGCGGGCAAGCTGAAGTTTGCGTCGGGCACGGCGTTCTCGCCCTCGCCTGATGGACTCCAGCGCTTCTACAAGGACATCGACAAGTACAAGAAGATCATGATGCTCCGCCCGCAGGAGATCTCGAACAACCCCGAGGTTGTTCGCCGTCTCGGCGTCATCGCGATGAACACGGCAATCGAGGTTGACATCTACGGCAACGTCAACTCCACGCACGTCACGGGCACGAAGATGATGAACGGCATCGGCGGCAGCGGCGACTTCGCACGCAACGCCTACCTCACGATCTTCTACACGCAGTCCGAGGCAAAGGGCGGCAAGATCTCCTCGATCGTTCCGTTCTGCTCGCACATCGACCACGGTGCGCATGATGTCGACATCGTCATCACGGAGCAGGGCGTTGCAGATCTGCGCGGCAAATCCCCGCGTGAGCGCGCGCTCGAGATCATCAACAACTGCGCGCATCCGGACTTCCGTCCGATCCTGCTCGACTACTACGAGCGTGCACTTGCAGCGACCAAGGGCGCACAGACGCCGCACCTGCTCGATGAGGCGCTTTCCTTCCATCAGCGCTTCGTTGCAACGGGGTCGATGCAGAAATAAATCAGATAAAAAGGGCATAAAGCTCTTTAGGGGGATATACCCCCAACAAAAGAACTGTAAAGGTAAAGGAGAATACTTTCATGAGCAATGAAAAGATCCAGGCGGGGCTTGACAAGTACAATGCTACCGTAGAAAAGGCAACGGCGAAGTTCCCGGCGCGTCCCCACATCCCCGAGCAGGGACTCTACACCCCGCTCGATATCAAGGAGACGGACTACGCAGAGGACATCGGCTTCCCCGGTGTCTACCCCTATACCCGTGGCGTTCAGCCGACCATGTACCGCGGGCGCTTCTGGACAATGCGTATGTACGCAGGTTTCTCCACGGCGGAGGAGTCCAACAAGCGTTACCGCTACCTCATCGAGAGCGGCGCAACGGGACTTTCCTGCGCATTTGACCTCCCGACGCAGATTGGCTACGACTCCACGGATGCCATTGCTGAGGGCGAGGTCGGCAAGGTCGGCGTTGCGATCGACTCGCTCGCTGACATGGAGATCCTCTTCGATCAGATCGACCTTGGCAAGGTCTCCACGTCCATGACGATCAACGCCCCCGCGTCCGTCCTCCTCGCGATGTATATCGCAGTGGCGGAGAAGCAGGGCGTCTCGGCGGACAAGCTCAAGGGCACGATCCAGAACGACATTCTGAAGGAGTATGCGGCACGCGGCACGTACATCTTCCCGCCGCGCCCGTCCATGCGCCTCATCACGAACATCTTTGAATATTGCTCCAAGAACGTCCCGAACTGGAACACGATTTCCATCTCGGGCTACCACATCCGCGAGGCCGGCTCCACGGCATCGCAGGAGATTGCATTCACCATTGCGGACGGCATTGCCTACGTCGAGGCCGCCATCAAGGCAGGTCTGAGCGTTGACGATTTCGCAGGACGCCTCTCCTTCTTCTGGAACGCACACAACAACGTGCTCGAAGAGGTTGCGAAGTTCCGCGCGTCCCGCCGCATCTGGGCAAAGGTCATGAAGGATCGCTTCAAGGCGGAGAAGCCGAAGTCCATGATGCTCCGCGTCCACACCCAGACGGCAGGCTCCATGCTGACCGCACAGCAGCCGAACAACAACATCGTCCGCGTCGCACTCCAGACGGCAGCTGCCGTCATGGGCGGCACGCAGTCGCTCCACACGAACTCCCGCGACGAAGCACTTGCGCTTCCGACGGAGGACTCGGTCATGGTCGCACTCCGCACGCAGCAGATCGTTGCGTACGAGAGCGGACTTGCCGATGTCATTGACCCGCTCGCAGGCTCCTACTATGTCGAGGCGATGACGAACCGCATCGAGGCAGAGGCTTGGGAGTACATCAAGAAGATCGACGATCTCGGCGGCGCTGTTGCGGCGATCGAGAAGGGCTACATCCAGAAGGAGATTCAGGACAGTGCCTACAAGTGGCAGATGGACGTCGAGTCCGGTGCCCGCGTCATCGTCGGTGTCAACAAGTTCCAGGTGGAGGAAGAGGCGCCGAAGAATCTGCTCCGCGTCGACGCATCCGTCGGCGAGAAGCAGAAGGCAAAGGTCGAGGCGATGAAGGCGAAGCGCGACAATGCTGCCGTTCAGGCGGCTCTCGCAGACCTCAAGAAGGCGTGCGGCGACGAGAACGAGAACCTCATGCCGCACATCCTCGCAGCGGTCAAGACCTACGCGACGCTCGGCGAAATCTGCGGCGTTATGCGCGAGGTCTTCGGCGAGTACGAGGCACACGTCAACCTGTAAGAATCGGATGCCGCAAACAAATAGGTGAATGCAGTGGGGGCACGCCGCCCGCGTGGCGGCGGCTCCGTTCAGGAGGAATATAAAAATGGCAGAGAAAATCAGAGTGCTCGTTGCAAAGCCGGGTCTGGATGGTCATGATCGCGGCGCGAAGGTTGTTGCCCGCGCGCTGCGCGACGCAGGCTTCGAGGTTGTCTACACGGGTCTGCGTCAAACCCCCGAGGAGATCGCCGAGGCGGCTCTGCAGGAGGACGTGAACGTCGTTGCGATGAGCATTCTATCGGGTGCGCATCCGCATCTCTTCCCGAAGGTTGTGAATCTCCTGCGTGAGAAGGGCATGAACGACGTGCTCGTCATCGGCGGCGGCGTCATCCCCGAGGGCGACATTCCCGCTCTCAAGGATGCGGGCGTTGCCGCAGTATTTACCCCCGGCACACCGACCGGCGAAGTAGTTGACTTCATCAAGGAACATGTGGCGTAAAACGCCGTTTTGAAAGGATGGATGACAGGCAGAGGGACTTCCGTCTGTCGTCCATTCGTTTGTTTCCTGTGGAGCGACTGCGCGAAGGAGGTGGGCGCATGGATATTGCAGCCGAAGTGCTGAAGGGCAACCGCCTCGCGCTCTCGCGCGCCATCACGGCGATCGAGAACGAGCGTGAGTCGGCGACCGCCATCATGAAAGCGCTCTATCCGCATACGGGACATGCCTATGTTCTCGGCATTACCGGCCCTCCGGGTGCGGGCAAAAGCACCATGACGGACAAGATTGCCAAGGAATACCGCAAGCGCGGGAAAACCGTCGGCATCATCGCCGTCGACCCTACGAGCCCCTTTTCCGGCGGTGCGATCCTCGGCGATCGCATTCGCATGAATGACCTGACCCTCGACGAGGGCGTCTTTATCCGCAGCATGGGAACGCGCGGCAGCCTCGGCGGCCTCTCGCACAAGACTGCGGACGCAGTAAAGGTCATGGATGCGTTCGGCAAGGACATCATCTTTGTCGAGACCGTCGGTGTCGGGCAGTCCGAGGTGGATATCGTGCGGGCGGCGGACACTACCATGGTTGTACTGATTCCGGGCATGGGCGATGACATCCAGGCAATCAAGGCGGGTATCTTGGAGATTGGCGACGTATTCGCCATCAACAAGTCCGATCTTGACGGCGCGGATAAGCTCGTCCGTGAGATCAATATGATGCTGGATCTGGACGATCATATGTCGGACTGGCGGCCGCCGATCCGCAAGGTCGTCGCAAATCGCGGCGAAGGGATCGCGGAGCTGGTTGACACCATCGAGGAACACCGTGCCCACATTGAAGGCAATGGCGTCCTCACAGAGCGGCGCACACGCCGCACGCGCGATGAGATGATGGATATCCTGCACGCAGGCGTCCGCCGTCACATCGAACACCGCATTGTCGATACGGGCAGGCTCGACGACTATGTGGCGCAGATCAAGGCGCATGAGACCGACCCCTACACCGTAGTGGGCGATGTCATGGCCGAAATGTTATCGTAACGTGGGAATCTGCCGCGCGGCGATTCCCCAAGGAGGAAGTACCTATGTTCAAGGTTCTGGCAGTGGATCACATCGGCGTTGCCGTGAAAGATCTCGAAGAGGGGAAGAATTTCTGGTCGGATATCATCGGAATCCCCTGCACGAATCAGGAGACCGTCGCGGAGCAGAAGGTCACGACGACGTTCCATCCGACGCCGAATGGCAGCGAAATCGAGCTGCTCATCGGCACGGCGGACGACAGCCCGATCACGAAATACATTGAGAAGAAGGGCGAGGGCATCCAGCACATCGCTCTGCGCGTTGACAACATCGAGAACGCAATCGCCGACCTCATGGCGAAGGGCGTCAAGATGATCGACGAGAAGCCGCGCATCGGTGCGGGCGGTGCGAAGATTGCATTCCTCCATCCGAAATCGACGAAGGGCGTTCTCCTCGAGATCTGTGAGCACGAGGATCGCTAAGAGTCCTCTTCTTTCAACAAAACCACAGGGCGCTTCATTCCGGCGCCCTGAGGGTAAATATACAGGAGGGATATGATGTCCACAGTCCAGGAAAAAATTGAGCTCATGCTGGAGAAGAAAGAGCATCTCATGCAGGGCGGCGGTGCAAAGAGCATCGAGAAGCAGCACAGCAAGGGCAAGCTCACCGCGCGTGAGCGCCTGAACCTGCTCTTCGATGAGGACAGCTTCGTCGAGCTGGATATGTTCGTTCGCCATCGCTGCACGAACTTCGGTCAGGACAAGAAGGAACTGCCGGGAGAGGGCGTTGTGACGGGCTACGGCACGGTGAACGGCCGTCTCGTCTACGCATTCGCACAGGACTTCACGGTCGAGGGTGGCTCGCTCGGCGAGAAGCACGCACACAAGATCTGGAAGGTCATGGATCTCGCGATGAAGATGGGCGCACCCTGCATCGGCATCAACGATTCGGGCGGCGCGCGCATCCAGGAGGCGGTTGACGCACTCTCGGGCTACGGCGGCATCTTCTACCGCAACACGAAGTCCTCGGGTGTCATCCCGCAGATCTCCGTCATCATGGGACCCTGCGCGGGCGGTGCGGTCTACAGCCCTGCGCTCACGGACTTCATCTTCATGGTGAAGAACACGAGCCAGATGTTCATCACGGGCCCTGCCGTCATCAAGTCCGTTACGGCGGAGGAGGTCACGGCGGAGGAACTCGGCGGTGCGATGACGCACAACAGCCGCTCCGGTGTCGCACATTTCGCGGCAGAGAACGATGAGGACTGCATCGACCAGATCCGCTATCTGCTCTCCTTCCTCCCGAGCAACAACATGGAGGAGACGCCGCGCGTGGAGACGGGCGATGACCCGAACCGTCAGGACGAGAGCCTCAACACGCTCATCCCCGACAATCCGAATGCGCCGTACGATATGAAGGATGTCATCCGCGGCCTCGTCGACAACGGCGAGTTCTACGAGGTGCACCAGCATTTCGCGACGAATATCATCTGCTGCTTCGCACGCTTTGACGGCCGCACGGTCGGCATCATTGCGAACGAGCCGAACGTTATGGCAGGCTGCCTCGATGTTGACGCGTCCAACAAGTCGGCGCGCTTCATTCGCTTCTGCGATGCGTTCAACATTCCGCTCGTCAACCTCGTCGACGTGCCGGGCTTCCTGCCGGGTGTCGATCAGGAGTACAGCGGCATCATCCGCCACGGCGCGAAGATGCTCTATGCATACAGCGAGGCGACGGTGCCGAAGGTCACGGTCATCACGCGTAAGGCATACGGCGGCTCCTACATCGCAATGTGCAACCGCGAGCTCGGTGCAGATCAGGTCATGGCATGGCCGACGTCTGAGATCGCTGTTATGGGACCTGCGGGCGCCGCAAACATCATCTTCCGCAAGGATCCGGACAAGGATGCGCGCACGGCGGAGTACATCGAGGAGTTCGCGACCCCATACAAGGCGGCAGAGCGCGGCTACATCGATATGGTCATCACGCCGAGCGAGACGCGCCCGTACATCATCACGGCACTCAACGCACTCTCGAGCAAGCGTGAGGACAATCCCGCGAAGAAGCACGGGAACATTCCTCTCTAAAGCAGGAGGCAGAATATGGCTACAAATACCGTGGCGCCGGAGATCGTCGCCGCCATCACCGCTGCCGTTCAGTCGGCAATGGGGAGCAAGGTCGTCGCTGTGCGCATCAAGCCCGCAGAGGTCTGGACGCTTGCCAACCGCAGCAACCTTTGAGGAATACCTGCACTTGCAGGAATCCTGTCATTAGGGAATATAAATGTTGGAGGAATAACACATGAAGAAGTTCAACATCACTGTCAACGGCACTGCTTACGAGGTTGAGGTCGAGGAGGTACGCGCAGGCGGCGCTGCTGCTCCTGCTGCTGCACCGCGCGCTGCTGCTCCCGCTCCCGCACCTGCTGCTGCACCGGCTCCGGCTGCTCCCGCAGCACCGGCAGCTCCCGCTGCTACGGCTGGAGCTGGCGAGCAGTCCGTGGACGCTCCGATGCCCGGCAAGATCATCGAGGTCAAGGTCTCGGTCGGTCAGGCTGTCAAGGCTGGCGACACGCTCCTCATCCTCGAGGCGATGAAGATGCAGAACGAGATCGCTGCGCCTGCTGATGGCACGGTCAAGGCGGTCAACGTCTCCGCAGGCCAGTCGGTCAAGGTGCGCGAGTCCATGGTCATCCTCGGCTAATCGCTGTATAGCATTATCGCTCGATCGGGAGCCCCCGCGCGGGGCTCCTTTTGTTATCCTTGTCAAGGAGAGGTGAAAATGATAAAATAGAGCGATACCACTCATGACAGAAACGATCAGAGGAGGGCTCTATGCGCCTGAACATCCGAATCCTCGACAAATACATCTTTCGGGAGGTCTTTCAGTCCTTCCTCTTTGCAATCTGTGCGTTCTCGGCGGTCTTCATCGGCTCGGGCACGCTCTTTCGCATTGCGCAGTACATTACGGACTACGGCGCATCACTGCCGTCGATCATCAAGATTTTCGTGTTCAGCCTGCCCGGGGTCGTCATGTGGACGTTCCCCATGTCGATGCTGCTTGCGAGCCTCCTGACGTTCGGGCGTCTCTCGTCTGCGAGCGAGATCACGGCGATGAAGTCTTGCGGCATTGGTTTTGGGCGTATTGCCGCGCCCGCGATCCTGCTCGGTTTTCTCGTGAGCGTCGGCGCGATCCTCTTCAACGAGCACATCGTGCCGCGTGCGAATACGGCGTACCGCAACGTCATTTACTATGAGATCGAAGGTAACTCGGGCATGAAGTCGCAGGAGCATCTCATCATCAAAGAGATTGAGGACGGCGCGATCCAGCGGCTCGTGTATGCGCGTTCCTACGATGCGGAGCAGCAGCGTCTCACGGGCGTGAGTCTGCAGGTGTTCGGCGCGGACGGCAAGGTTACGTACGTCGAGAATGCGGAGTACGCGGAGTGGACAGGCTCCGAGTGGATCATGCACAAGGGCGATGTCTATGAGATCGCGGACGAACATCTCGAGCGCCGCATGCGCTTTGAGACACAGGTGCTGCCCATTCAGAAAGATCCGCGTCAAATCATAAGCGAACAGAAAAAACCAGAGGAGATGACGATGCGTGAGCTGCGTGAGCAGATTGCACTCATGCAGACGCAGTATGTCAACACCTCGAAGCTCGAGACGGAGCTCTATCAGCGCGTCTCGATCCCGATGGCGAGCCTCATCTTCACGCTGATCGGTGTGCCGCTCGGCCTCCAGCCGACGCGCAACTCCTCGTCGGCGGGCTTTGCGATGAGCGTCATCATCATCTTTATCTACTATGCACTCATGACGATGGGCAATGCATTTGCACGTGGCGAGGTGCTGCCGGCGATGCTTGCCGTCTGGTTGCCGAATATCGTAGGCGTGATCGCGGGGGCGGTTCTGCTGAAGCGTGCCTCACAGTAAAATTTGGAACACGATAGAAAGGGGTGACGCTCATGTACGGTATCACGCTCATCCTCGTTCTCGCGGTTGTCGGCGGCGTCATCGCCTTCATCGGTGATCGCCTCGGGACGCGCATCGGAAAGAAGAAGCTGTCTATTTTTGGGCTGCGCCCACGCCATACGGCAGTGATTGTGACGATCTTTACGGGGATCTGTATCACAACGGTGACGTTCGGTATTCTCGCGGCGGCGTCTGAGAATGTGCGCACGGCGCTCTTCGGCATGGATCGGCTGAATGCGATGATTGCCGATACACGCGCGGCGCTTGACTTCACATCTGGGGAGCTGCAGCAGGCGCAGGAGGCGCAGGCAAAGGCAAGCAGCGATCTCAAAAAGTCCGAGGAGGAGATCGTGCGGCTTGAGGGCGAGCAGTCGGATCTGCGCGCGGAGTCGGACCGCCTGTCAGCGGGCAACCGCGCGCTCATGATGGAGAAGGAGGGGCTCATTTCCATCAATGGGCGGCTCTCGGGGGAGAATGAAACGCTGCTCGCCGACATTCAGGCACTTGGCGTGCGTGCAAATGAGCTGCGCGAGAACATCCTCAACCTACGCGAGGGGAACATCACCTATCAGGCGGGCGAGATCATCGCGAGCGGTATCATTCCCGCAGGACTCAGCCACGATGAGGTTGAGCGCGGACTAGCGGGGATTGCGCAGCTCGGCACACGCAACATCTCCGCGCGCCTCGGGGAGAACCATACGGATCAGGATATCTGGATCTATGGGCCGGAGTACGACGCCGCTGTGAAAGCAATCGAGACGAGTTCCGTCGATATGATCGTGCGCATCGTTGCGGCGGGGAATCTCGTGCGCGGGGATGAGATCCGCGCGTCCATCGAGCTGTACCCGAACCGTGTCATCTATCACGACGGCGAGCTCATCATTGCCCGTGTCTATGCGCCCGAGGGCATGGGGGCGGCTGCGGAGCAGTCGGTCATGGCGTTCCTGCGCGAGGTCAATGCTGCGGCATCGGTAAAGGGCATCCTGCCCGATCCGATTCGCGGAACGGTTGGCGTGATCGAAGGCGCGGAGTTCTACACTCTTGTGCAGGATCTCGCAGGGCGTACGGGCGCGGTCATCATCTCCGCCTATGCGGATGGCGATACGGACGCAATGGGGCCTCTGCGGCTGAAATTCAAGATTGAAAGTGAAAACGGGGGCGGCGCATGAGCCGCCCCGTCCTTGCGATTGACCCCGGGCGCGAGAAATGCGGCATCGCCGTGCTTGCGGCCGGCGGTAGTATTCTGACGCAGGAGATTGTGGCGACGGCAGCACTTGCCGATGCAGTCGACACGCTCGCGACGGCGCATGATCCGATCATCATCATGGGCAACGGCACGACAAGTACAGAGGCGCAGGCGCGCATTGAGGCGCTGGGGCGCACGGTGACGCTCGTCGATGAGTACCGCACGACGGACGCGGCGAAGGCGTTGTACTGGGAGGTACATCCACCGCGCGGATGGCGGCGGCTCGTGCCGCGCGGCATGCTTGTACCGCCCGCGCCTGTGGATGATTTCGTCGCAGTGATCCTCGCGCGGCGATTTTTGAATGAGCAAATTGTTTGATTGACAGAGCACCTGTCCTGCGGTAAGATTACTAGAAGTATGCTTGCAGATCACCTTGATGAAGGAGAGCAATAATTCATGCCCGATAATGTCTTAGCATTTATGATTGCGCTTGGCATGGCGCTCATAATCACGCCCGGTGTCATTGCCTTTGCGCGGCGCACGGGGGCGCTCGACAAGCCTGACGCGCGTAAGGTGCACGCGCGCCCGATTCCGCGCATTGGCGGCATCGGGATCTACGCCGCATTCATGGTGTCGATCCTCGTACAGCTCCTCTTTGTCGACCTTACGTCAGAGTTCATGATGAGCCTCATTGGACTCGTGGTCGGCGGCACGATCGTCGTCGCAATCGGCATCATCGACGACTACTGCGATCTGCCCGCGAAGGTGAAGCTGCTCGGGCAGATCGTCGCCGCCGCTGTGCTTGTCATCGCGTTTGATGTGCGCATCGACTTCATCACCGACCCGCTTGGCGACTTCATCTATCTGGAATGGTTCGCAATTCCCGCGACAATTTTCTGGGTTGTTGGTCTGACGAATACCGTGAATCTGATCGACGGGCTGGATGGTCTTGCGGCGGGGGTCTCCTCGATTGCCGCGATTACAATTTTTCTCGTCGCAATGGAGGAGGGCATCCCCTTCGTCGCGATGCTGACGGCGGCGCTCGCGGGCGCGGCGGTTGGCTTCCTCTATTACAACTTCAACCCCGCGCGCATCTTCATGGGCGATACGGGGAGCATGTTCCTCGGCTTCATGCTCGCGGGCATCTCCGTCGTCGGCGCAGTCAAGAGCGCTGCGACCATTGCGCTCATCGTGCCGATTCTCGCGCTCGGGCTGCCGATCCTCGACACGACGTTTGCCATCGTGCGGCGCGCGCGCAATCATCGCCCGATCTTCAAGCCGGACAAGGGGCATCTCCATCATCGCCTCCTCGCGCACGGCTTCACACAGAAACAGGCGGTGCTGCTCATGTACGTTGTGAGTGGCCTCTTTGGGCTGTGTGCGCTTGCCCTCACGGCAGTCAGCCCGCAGGCGGCAGCACTCATCATCCTGATTGTCGCGGCGGCGGTTTTCATCGGCGCGCGCAAGCTGGGCATTTTCCGCATGGATGTGCCGCAGAAATAGAACTGAAAATAAGCCTTTCCGAAGCACATCCCCGCAAGGGGCTTCAACCGCAGGATTCAAAATATTTGAGCTAGAAATATAAATTTGGGGATTCCATATCCAGAGAGGAGCAAAGGCAGAATGACCGGCAAAATCAAAGTCATGTCGATCTTTGGCACGCGTCCCGAGGCAATCAAGATGGCACCTGTCGTCAGGGCGCTCATGCAGCACACGGACGAGATCGAGACGCGGACGCTCGTCACGGCGCAGCATCGCGAGATGCTCGATCAGGTGCTGCACCTCTTCCACATCGTCCCCGACTATGACCTCAACATCATGGCGGCAGGGCAGACCCTCTTTGACATCACCACGCGTGCGATGATGGGAATCAATGAGGTGTTTCAGCAGGAGCGTCCCGATCTCGTGCTTGTCCACGGTGACACGACGACGACATTTGCGGGCGCGCTTGCCGCATACTACCATCAGATCCCCGTCGGTCACGTCGAGGCGGGGCTCAGGACGCATGACATCTATTCGCCGTTCCCCGAAGAGATGAACCGCCGCCTGACGGGTGGGATCGCAACCCTGCATTTCGCACCGACGCCGACCGCACACGCGAACCTCCTCGCCGAGGGCGTACCCGAGCGGCGCATCTTCGTCACGGGCAATACGGTCATCGACGCACTGCATCACACCGTACGCCCCGACTATGTGCTTCCCGCAGAGCTGGCGGGTGTGGACTTTGCAAATCACCGCGTCCTCCTCGTCACGACTCATCGGCGGGAGAACCTCGGCGAGCCGATGCGTCACGTCTACCGTGCGATTCGCAGCATCATCGAGCAGATGGACGATGTGGAGGTCATCTTCCCCGTCCACCGCAACCCAAAGGTGCGCGAGATCGTGCGCGAGGAGCTCGGCGGAATTCCGCGCGTGCACCTCATCGATCCGCTCGACTATGAGCCGTTTGCAAATCTTATGGCGCGTGTTGACATCGTGCTCACGGACTCGGGCGGCATTCAGGAGGAGGCACCTTCGCTTGGCAAGCCCGTACTCGTGCTGCGCGATACCACAGAGCGTCCCGAGGCAGTCACGGCGGGAACCGTGCGCCTCATTGGCACGGATGAGCAGCGTGTCTATGACGAGACCATGCGGCTCCTGACCGAGCCAACCGCCTATACGCATATGGCGGAGGCGGTCAATCCCTACGGCGACGGTAAGGCTAGTCGCCGCATCATCGAGGCGATTCTCTATCATGCGGGACACGCACAGACACCGCCGGAACCGTTCGGGGCATAGGGATTCTTTCGCGTGCGCAGGGAGGGAGAACCGATGGAGCAGAAAAACACACCGCCGTCTGCCAAGGTGGAAGCTCTGCGTGCATTCGGACTTCTCTCGGGCGTCGGCATCTACTTTGTCGTCTTTCTTGGCGTATTTATCTTTCTCGGCAAATGTGCCGACGACTTCCTCGGCACAGGGCGTACCTGTACCATCGTCGGCATCGTCCTCGGCTTCCCCGCCGCGATTTACTCGCTCTATCGGCAGCTGAAGTATTATAAACTTGTGTGAGACGATCTTTTCATTCGAGGGAGGTTTGTCATGGGTGACTTGTTTCGTGAAGTGCAATTGTTCCTCGCCGCTCCGAGCGAGCATAGGGACGAATTTGATGCGAGCGATGCTCTGATCTGGGTGGACTGGGGCGACGAGGATGAGAGTGTTCTTTCCTATTTGAATGATGTTCTTCCGGAGGAGGCACAGATCGACTACGAATGTGTGGACTCTGAGACGGAGCGTGGATTTGATATTCTGCTGAAAAAAGATGGAGAGGCACACGCCGTCCCCTACGCGGCAGATGCTGCGGACAGGGATACAACGCTCAAGGCGGCGCAGGAATACCTCGCGCCTGCATACGAGATTCGATGGTATATGGGTTCGCTCGGCAGTGATACGCTTGCGTTCACGGTTCTTCCAACAGACGATTGGGAGAAGCTGGAACGGGAGTTTGATGCGGAGCAGGTCGCCTATTATTTCGCGCCGATTTACGCAGACAGTCAGATGTTCGGGATGGACGTGGACGAAGTCTCTGATCTGCTGGAGCAGAGAAAACAATAGTACAGATAAACGAACACAACCGCCCCGCAGGGTTGAACCTTGCGGGGCGGTTTCGTGTGTATCTTTATTTTCTCTCCGTCATCGCGGCGGCAAGTGCCGCGCCGAGGGCAGAGCCGGCGTTTTCGAGGATGATCTTGACGTTGACCGCCTCGTCCAAGAGGAGGGTGTCGAGCGCGCCACGCAGGTGATGTGAGACGAGCGGGACTTTCTCATAGACGGAGCCGTCGACGGCGACAAACTGGTTCTCGAACTCGTTCTCACCCATGCGGTGCTGGATGATGGCGACATAGGTCGCCGCAACAATGCGCGCAGAGCGGATGATGACGGCAGTCGCGAGTTCCTGCAGCAGGGCACGTTCGGCGGCGGTGAAGGTCATGCCCGTCTTTGCCTCGATGACCGCACCTGCCGCATGGCGGTCGAGGTAGGCATCGGTGATGATCTCGGAGAGCTCGATGCTCGAAAACGGATAGACCCCGTCCGCACCGAGGAGATCTGCAAGTGCCGCACCGTAGAGTGTCCCGAGGTAGCGTCCCGACACCATCTTTTCCAGACGCTGTGCGCCGGGCTGCTCGGATTCCCGATCCAGAATATCGTCGTATTTGGAGAAGGGCAGATGTCCAAAGCCGCCCGACTCCATGTTGATGACGGTCGGCGTCTCGCTGCCGTCTGCGAACTCCTCGTAGTAGCAGGTGTTCTGCCCCGTGGCATAGATCGATCCGATGTAGGTGTGCTCATGCTTGTACGCCGCTGCGAGCAGCACTGCAACCGTATCGTTGATGACAGCGACGGGGGTGACATTTGTCATGCCGCGCCGTGCGAGTGCCTCCTTGAGCAGGTCGTTGACAACCTTGCCCTCGACTCCCTGCGTGGCGAACTCCTTCGTCCAGACGATGAGCTTCGCGTTGTAGAGGTCGGTCTGCTGTGAGGGGAAGGAGAAGGTATGTCCAAGGAGGTATTTCGTCTCCCGATTCCCGTCGATTGCTTCGTCGATGATGCCGGCGAGGAAGTCAAACATCTCCTCCGCCGTCGCATCTGCGCTGACGTAGTCATAGACACCTGGGAGGGTGAGCGGTTTTGCGACCCTGCTCAGTACCTCGTATTCGCCGCCGCCCTTGAGGAGGATGCGCTGGGCACGGACATTCGTGCCGCCAAAGTCGAGCGCAAGGAAGGAGCCGTGCTCCTTGCCGCTCGGAAGCCCTGCATAGGAGCGGAGCATACGGAGTGTTGCACCCTCTTTTCCCGCGAGCCCCGCGCACATATCGGCGCGGAAATCATCGGCGATCTTGCGGAGCGCATCGTCGTCTATGGTGAAGGCTGCCTTTATCTCGTCAAATTTTTCACGATCAAATCCCATGGTAACTCCTCCCAAGAAAAGTTGTGGGGACGCCCCTATCAGTTCACCCTAGCCTCCCCCGTTCGAAACGGGGGAGGGGGACCGCGTAAGCGGTGGAAGGGGCGCCACTATCTAAATACGGTTCCCCCGCTTCCAAGACCTTAACAAAAATGATCGAGCATCGCCCCAACGCTCGGGAACACCTGCTTTGCCTGTGCCTGAATCTCGGGGCGCGCCGTGGTGAGCGAGTAACCATCCCATGCCTTCAGCATCGGCAGGTCATTCGTCTCGTCACCGATGGCGAATACCTCTGCGCCGTTCCAACCCATGACAGAGAGGAGCTTCTTGATGCCCTCGTCTTTGCTGATGCCGGCGGGAGTGATGTCGAGGCTGCATGCATTCGGGAATGCGTGGATCATATCCCCGAGTTTCTCGTTCAGGACGGCGGCACACGCATCGGACAGCGCTGGTTCATGGAAGCCGAGCGAGAACTGCTGAATCCCCGTCAGCCCCCCGATCTCGCTCTCCTCAATGTAGATGATGGGGAAGTCCCAGTCCTTTGCCTCGCGTTCGATCCACGAGCCCTCTGAGTGGTGGCAGAGATAGGTCACATCTGCCGCTGAGAAGGCGAAGTGGAACGACTTCTGTGCGCTCGGCTCCGCCGCAATCGCTGTGAGCGCACGAGGGTCAATCTCCGCCTGAAATCGTACGGATGCATCCGCACCTCGTATGATGCCGCCGTTGTTGCAGACGGTGTAGTCAAACTCTACGCCGTACGCAATGAGCTGGGGGACGAGCATCCCGTAGTCGCGCCCCGAGATGACGCCGAACTTGTGCCCTGCCGCACGCCAACGGGCGATGCCCTCCTTCGTCTCGGCGTCGATTTTGCCGCCCCTGAGGAGCGTACCGTCGTAATCGCTTGCCGCTACCTTCATTTTACCTCCTCCTCATAGACAACCGCCTCAAGCGGGCGGAGTACTGTGCTCGGCGCATCTGCATAGCTGCCGATGAGACGCACGCCCTTTAGGAACCCTGCGGGCAGTGCCGCCTCCTCCGCGGAAAAGTTGACCGCCGTAACGATGCGGCGATTGCCCGCCGTACGCGAGAATGCATAGATCTGCTCATTGTCCGCGAGCAGTTCCTCATAGACGCCGCTGAGCAGTACGGGGTTCGTCTTGCGCAGACGGATGATCTGCTTGTAGTAGGAGAGGACGGAATCCGCATCCTTTTCCTCAGCCGCCGCATTGATTGTGTGATAGTTCTCGTTCGCCGGCAGCCACGGCGTTCCTGTTGTAAAGCCCGCATGTTCCGACGTGTTCCACTGCATCGGCGTACGTGCATTGTCACGGCTGTTGAAGTGGACAAAGGAAAGTGCCTCTGCGGGGCTGAATCCCTCCTTCAGCGCGAGCTCGTACTGCCCGTGGGAGGAGATATCGTCATATGATTCAATCGTGTCCCAGCGGACGTTGGTCATGCCGAGTTCCTCGCCCTCGTAGATGAAGGGCGTGCCGCGCAGGGTCATGAGGACGGTTGCGAGTGCCTTTGCGGCAAGGCGCGTATCGCCGCCATTGGGGAAGAAGTAGTTGACGGAGCGTGCGCGGTCATGGTTCTCGAAGTAGATCGGGTACCACCCCTCCTTGGCGACACCCGCCTGACTTGCTGAGAGTGCGCCCTTGAGCTTTGTGAGCTTCCACGGGATCATCTTGCTCCAGCATTCGCCCTCCTCATACGGGACGAGGACGTGCGCGAACTCGAACAGCATCGAGAACACGCCGTTCTCACCGACCCAGTCGGGGAGTTCCGCCACGCTGACACCGTTCGCCTCGCCGACGGTGAAGATGTCGTGCCCGTCAAAGACCTCCCTGCGGAACTCGTGGAGGAAATCGAGGATGCCGGGCGTGTTCGCCGTCATATCGTGGACGCTCACCATGCCGTCCGCCGCGTCGGGCGTGCCGTCCTCGAAGACGGCGGGTTTCTTGATGTAGGTGATCGCGTCGATGCGGAAGCCGCCGACGCCCTTGTCGAGCCAGAAGTTCGCCGCTGCAAAAAGGGCTGCACGTACCTCTGGATTCTCCCAGTTGAGATCTGGCTGCGCCTCGGCAAAGGTATGGAGGTAGTATTGATCGCGTTCCGCGCAGTACGTCCATGCGGAGCCGCCGAAGATGCCGCGCCAGTTTGTCGGAGCACTGCCGTCGGGTTTCGCATCGCGCCAGATGTACCAGTCGCTCTTTGCGTTATTGCGGCTGGATTTCGACTCGATGAACCACGGATGCTGATCGGAGCTGTGGTTGTAGACGAGATCCATGACGATGCGCATATCGCGCTTCTTTGCTTCGGCGATCAGCGCCTCCATGTCGGCGAGCGTGCCGAACTGGGGATTGATGCCCGTGTAGTCGCTGATGTCGTAGCCGTTGTCGACCATGGGCGAGGGATAGACGGGGGTGAGCCAGAGCGCACCCGCGCCGAGATCCTTCAGATAGTCGAGCTTTTCGGTGATGCCGCGCAGATCGCCTGTGCCGCTTCCCGTCGTGTCATTGAAGCTCTTCGGGTAGATCTGGTAAACGGCGGTGTTCTGCCACCATTTTGTTGCTTTCATGGGGATTCCTTTCGTTATATGAGCTTCCCCCGTCGCAACGGGGGAAGTGGCGAGTGCAGCGAGCCGATAGGGGCGCCGGTGACGATACTCGGACCCCGTCGTTCAAAGCGCCCCTTCCACCACGCTGCGCGTGGTCCCCCTCCCCCGTTTCGACGGGGGAGGCTTTTCTTCATCAGAACGTCAGAACCGTCGTCTCGCCGGCTTTTGCATCCATGCCCGTCGTCTTCTTCATGAGCGGGTACTCGCCGGAGTTCGTGACCGCCATGATGACCGTGTCCTGATAGCCCGCCGCATGAATCACATCGCGGTCGAACTTCACGAGCGGCGCACCCGCCTTGACACGATCGCCCATCTTGACAAGCAGTTCAAAGCCTTTGCCCTCGAGTTTCACTGTGTCCACACCGATGTGGATGAGGAGTTCCGCGCCGTTGTCCATACGGAGACCGACCGCATGGCGGCTGTCCTCCATGACCATCGTGACCTCAGCATCCGCAGGAGCGACCACAACGCCCTCCATCGGCTCGACCGCAACGCCGTCACCCATCATCTTCTGCGAGAACATCTCGTCCTTGACCTCGCTCATATCGATGATATGACCCGTTGTAACAGCCGTGATGGCAAAGGACTTCTCTGTGCCGACCGCGACCTCGTCCACATCGGAGGCAGGGGCGGTCATGAGTGCCTCGAAGCGCTCGCGGATCTGCGGGACGGAGAGACCGACGATGACTTGGAATGCGTGACCGTTGCGGACAAGACCATGTGCGCCCGCCTCGGTGAATGCACCCGTCGGTGCGACAAGTTCGGGGTCGTTGACCGTGACGCGCAGGCGTGTTGCGCAGTTTGTCACGTCCTTGATGTTCGCTGCGCCGCCGAGTCCGTCGAGGAAGGCGCGTGCCTTGACATCGCGCTCATCGAGCTTCATGCCGGGAGCAGCGTCCGCAGCACCGGCTGCGCCTGCCTGTTTTGCCTTGTAGTCCGCCTTGGTGAAGAGTTTGTCCTCCACATCGTCATCCGTGCGTCCCGGCGTCTTGTAGTCCTTGAGCAGGATGACCCAGCGGAAGACGAAGAAGTAGATTGCGGTAAAGCACAGACCAACGGCAATCTGCGTGAGGTAGGTCGGATAGTGATACGGGAAGAGAGGGATCCAGTTCTGCACGAAGCAGTCGATCAGACCGCCGCCGAAGTTGCCCGAGAGTCCGATTGCATAGAGCGTTGCGGAAAGCGTCGCCGAGAGGACGGCGTGCAGGAGATAGAGAAGCGGTGCGACGAAGAGGAAGGTGAACTCGATTGGCTCTGTGATGCCGCAGAGCACCGCCGTGATCGTTGCAGGGATGAGGAGCGCCGCTGTCTTCTTGCGCTTCTCGGGCTTCGCACACATATAGATCGCGAGTGCCGCGCCCGGCAGACCGAACACCTTGCCGCTGCCGTGGAGGGCAAAGCCGCCCTCGGGGAAGAGTTCACGGAGCGACTGCCCGCTGACCATAAAGTCGTTGATATGTCCGAGCCAGTATGCCTGGATGCCGCCGTCGACAACCGCAGGACCGAACATGAACGGGAGATAGATGAAGTGATGCAGACCTGCCGGCAGGAGCATTTTCTCCGAGAAGGTGTATGCCCAGACGCCGAGAATGCCGCTGGTCTTGAGGAAGAACTGGAACTGCTCGATGGCGTGCTGTACCGCCGGCCAGACAATGCAGAAGAGAAGAGCCATCGGGATCATGACGACGAAGCCGATCGCCACGACGAACGCAGGTCCTTTGAAGATGCCGAGCCAATCGGGGATGTTCGTGTCATAGAAGTGATTATGCAGGAACGCCGTGCAGCAGGCGATGAAGATCGCGCCGAGCATGCCCATGTCGAGCGTCTTGACATTCGCGATCATCGCAAGGCCTGTGCCGGGACCCGCCGCTTGGCTGTAGTCCACACCGAACGCGCTGCCGTGGAGCGTGAGGAATGCGGAGATGAAGTAGTTGAAGAGCATGTAGATGACGAAGGACTCCATCGCACAGCGCGCGGGTTCCTTTTTTGCAAAGCCGATCGGCACGGCGATGGCGAAGAGAATGGGCATCTGCGCAAACACCGTCCACGCACCCTGTTCGACGACGAACCAGAAATCGTACCAGAGTGTGCCCTGTGCGGCGATGCTGCCGAGCAGCCCCTCGTTCTTGCAGACGATGGACACCGCCACCGTAAGTCCGAAGAATGCAAACAGAATGACGGGCGTATACATCGCGCCGCCGAACCGCTGCATGTTTTGCATGATGACATCCTTACTGAGTGCCATGTGCGTTCCTCCTTATCCCAAAACCAAACCCCTACGGCGGGGAAGCTCTGCGCCTCCCGAGAATGAAACTGAAACTAAATATGAAATCCGTTGTCTATAAGATAGCGTAAAAAAGCCGCGAATGCAATAGCTTCACGGCTTTCGGGCAGGATGTACGGGGATGGTATCGAAGTACATGGGATGAAATTTATTTCATGTGGGGGCGCCCCTATCGTCACGCCTACGGCGTGCCACTTCCCCCGTTGCGGCGGGGGAAGCTAATATGCCGTAATGCAAAGCCTCCCCCGTGCGGCGCGGGGGAGGGGGATCATGCGGAGCATAGTGGAAGGGGCACCTGTGACGGTCGCATGTTTCTTTCGATTAGAGCGTTTTATCCCTCCCTCTCCTGCACATAGAGCCGATAGTTGACGTACCAAATTTCAAGTAGCAGGAAATAGGCGAGCATGGACTTGAACTGCAGACGCGCCTCGTTCTCGGGCAGTCCGAACTCGGCGGGTGTGACGTAGAGATTCTCCGTCGAGCGGCTGGCGAGTGCGTTGTGCCGCATCTGGGTGATCGAGAGGATGGGGACGCCCTTGAGGTTCAGCTTTTCGGCAAACTCCACGACGCGCTCGGATTCGCCCGAGAGCGAGACGAAGATGAAGAGATCGTCGGAACCCGCCGCCTGATAGACGGAGTAGAATTCCTCGCGCCCCGCAATCTCGTAGATGAAGATATTGTCGTAGACAAAGAGTCGTTTCATCTCCTGCATGACATTCGTCTGCACATAGCCCGAGGCATAGGCAAAGACGCGGTGCGCCTCGCGGATGAGGCGGCTCGCCCCCGTGTAGTCACGCCGCATGAGCTCGCGCCACGTCTGGTCGTAGAAGCTGCCGAGCGCGGCTCTCACATCGTGCGCGGGCATGGCGCTCTCCGAGCTCTCCATGCGCATGATCGCCTTCATCTCGCCGAATCCGTCGAAGCCGAGCTTCTGCGCGAAGCGTACGACGGACGCGCTTGAGACGGCGCACGCGCGCGCCAGCTCGTGAATGGAGGCACGGCTCGCCGCTGTGCGGTTGCCCTCGATATAGCGCCAGATGCAGCGATCCGCCTCGCTGAGCTCGCGCAGATGTGCGTTGATTCGTTCCGTGAGCATGATCTTCCCCTCCGACCTTTTTTCCTATTATAGCACATATTCGGAGGATTGAAATGCGTCGCACATAACAGGAAAAAACCTCTTCATGTCGAATGAATGCGGAAAGGAGGGGATTTTATGTCAAATGTCAGATATCGTTGGGCGTCGCTCGGCTGCGGCGTGATTGGGCATGAGCTTGCCGCAGCACTCCAAAAGCTCGGGGCGGGCTGTATGCGGTGGGCAATCGGACGCATGCGAAGGCGGTGGAGTTTGCCACGCAGTATGGCATTCCGAAGGTGTATGAGCGGATGGCGGATGTCTTTGATGATCCGGATGTCGATATCGTCTACATCTCGACGCCGCACAATACGCATATCGACTATCTGATGCCCGCGCTCTCTGCGGGCAAGCATGTCCTCTGTGAGAAGTCCATCACGCTGAACGCGGAGGAACTGGGGCGTGCGGTCGCCTGTGCGCGGGAGCACGGCGTCGTACTTGCGGAGGCGATGACGGCTCTTTTTGCGGGCGTCTTTTGATTGCGGGGAAAATGATTCTTTGTTATAATGAAAGCGTTGTATACAAAGAAAAGGTGACGAGATGATACGGCTGATTTTTTCGGATATGGACGGGACGCTGCTCGATGAAAACGGCAAACTGCCCGCAGGTTTCGGCGCTATGTATGAGCGGCTGAAGGAGCGCGGCATCCGTTTTGCGCCCGCATCGGGGCGGCAGTATGCCTCGCTCGTGCAGACCTTTGCCG